>QIFF01000109.1 GCA_003230635.1 bacterium
TCAGGTCATAGACCCTTTTCAATTCCAGGTTTAATAAAGCCTCAAACTCGTGCGGATCCTTTAACTGGCCCAGGTGCTCCTCATAATCCGGGACATTCGCCAGCTCCTCCCAGAGCGCTTTTGCGTCCTTTGTCTCCAGGAGACGCACCACCTGCTGGTTGTTCAGCAGATAAGTCTCCAGCACCCTGATTTTGCCCACCGCAGAGATATAGCGGGGGTCAGCGCCCATTGTAGTTGGGGATAGATAAATCATGTTTTACTTCCCAAACAGCGCCTGAGCAACGGTCAATTCCAGTTCATCCCGCTGCGCCCGCAGCAGGCCGGCGAAGGAGTTGTTGTTTTCCACCATGTTGCGCCGCAGGATAAAGCCCCCGCGGGGGAGCTGCTCGTCAAAGACCAGTTTCACTTCCGCCTTCAGCCCGCGCTTTTTCAATTCCTGGTTAATGTCTGTCATAAAGCCGTTTCCCAGGTATTTCTGGTCCTCGCCAGCCACCACCACTTGCTCGTCTCCCGTCAACTCCTGGGCCAGCAGCATCCGGCGGATTAATTCCTTATACTTATCGGCGGGCAGCTCTCTCAATTTGTTCAGGGCCGAGTTAAAGACCTCTTCCACCAATTCCTGTTTGAGCTGCAAGAGTTCCTTGCGCTCATGAAGCTCAGCCGTTTGCAAGAGGCGTTGCCCCAGGCGTTTGGCCTCCTGCTCACCCCGCTCCAGGGCCAGCTTTTGGGCGGCTTGGGCCTGTTTGCGGGCCTCAGCCAACTGCGCATCCGCCTGGGCCTGGGCCTTTTTCAGGATGGCCTGGCTTTCCGCCTGGCTTTCGGCATCAATTTTAGCGATTATTGTTTCTAAAGACATCAGCTTACCCCAGTTTAATGCCCAGTAAGAGCAAAATCGTAACCAACAGGCCCAGCACGGCGTAGGTTTCTACCAAAGCCGAGAGAACCACTGCTTTCATAAACTCCTGGGGCTGCTTGGCTGCTACCTGCACCCCGGCTGCCGAAACCTTGCCCTGATGAATCCCTGATACCAGACCGCAAAGGGCAATCGGCAGGCAGGCAAAGAATATTTGCGCCCCCTGCTCTACGCTGACAGCGATGGCGGTTTCACCCAGCAGGCCCACCTTGATCATCACAAAAAAGGCGGCCACAAAACCGTAAATACCCTGGGTGCCCGGCAGCACCGACAGAATCAAAAGACTGGCAAATTTTTCCGGCGCCTCGCTCAAAACCCCGTCCGAGGCTTGACCGGCATAACCAATCCCTATACTGGAACCAATTCCGGATAAACTTACCGCCACAGCGGCACCAGCTACTGCTAAAACAATACCCCATCCCATTAGATAACCTCCTTTTGTTTGGTAACGCATTGTCAAAACATAACCACAGAGAACACAGAGAAAATATTAACTATTTATTCCCTCTGTGCCCTCTAAGTAATCTTTTATGCTCTCTTTTAACCTTCCTGCTTTAAAATTAATCAGCAAACCAACTATCAGCTAAAACCTTTTACTGACGGCTGATGGCTGAGTGCCAATAGCTAAGATTTGGAGAACACAGAGAATTCTCTGTGCACTCTGTGGTTTTATCCTCTTTCCTCAGCCTGGTAAATAGAATATTTTTCTTCCCAGCAGAAGGGTGCAAAGGCCTTGCCTCCCCCTTCAAAGAACTTGGGAAAGAACTCTACGAATTGTAAACGACTGGTATGCACAAATGCTCCCAGGGCATTAATCGCCAGATTGAACAGATGTCCACCAACCATGATTATAACCATCAACAGATAGCCTACCACAGGCACCCCGGTGGTCAAGAGGGCAATCTTGTTGACCACCATGCCGATTACGCCGGTGGCCAGCCCCAGGGCCAGCAGGCGGGAGTAAGAGAGAACGTCGCTCATGTAAGCAACTATGTTATATAATTCCAGCAAGCCCATCCCCAGGCGCTTGAGGGGGTTGCGCTCCTTGTAAGGGCTGAGTATCAGCAGCGCCCCCACTCCGCTGTAAACCAAGGCCTTGCGAATTAAAACCAAATCGCCGCCTATCTTAGCAATCTCCAGGCAATATACCCCTATACCCAGCAACAACATCAGCCAGGGCACCTGCACCAGCAAAGCGTCCGCCCAGGCCCTATGCCTGATATTGTCATACATCTTCACCGCAATCCCGAAGCATATCTGAATATAACCCAGCACCAGGGACAGAACCATAAAGGTCATGGGGTCCTTGATGGGGTCAAAGATCATCATCTTATTCTTGAGTACCTGCAGGGGGGCAAAGGCAGGGGGTAAAAGATCAATTATGTTGCCAAACCAGCCGCCGGTGGCGGCGCCGGCCAGAACTGTGGCCAGGCCGGCCAGTACGAACAGGCGCACCATCTGGCGAGGGCCCTCTCCCAGTGAGAGCTTGCGCAGGCACCAAAAACTGCCCAGTATCAGCAAGATGCCATAACCGGCGTCGGTCAGGCACAGGCCAAAGAAGATAAAGAAAAATGGCGCTAGCAGGGGGGTGGGGTCCAGCTCTTTGGAATGCGGCAGGCCATAGAGCCTGGTAATCGCTTCAAAGGGGTTTATAACCCCACGGTTGAGCAGTTGCACCGGGGGCGTCTCATCCTCACCCGGCTCCCGCAGATTGATGGCTATTTCCTGAAACTTGTTTTCCAGGCGTTGCTTGAGCTTATCCACCTTGCTCTCACAAACCCAGCCCTCCAGCAGCAGGGTCTTTGAGGTGTTAAAAAGGGAGGTATGCACCTCTTGCTGTTTTTTTCGGTTGTGGTAATAGTCATACAGCTTTTCCAGGTTCTCTTTAAAACAGAGCAACTTAGCGCTTTGCTCCTGCAACCGCTGAAGCTCCTGCTCGGTCTGGGCCAACCCCTCTTGCGCCCGTTGAATGATCTGCTGGGGGGAGTAGGGCTGGGGAGGCAGCTTAACCTGCTCTACCTCAAAGTCCACCAGGCACGATTCCAAGAGGGGCTTGTCCTCTTTGAGGATAATCAGCAGCAGGTAATGATAGTCCCCTTCCCGGCTGACCTCGTGCAGCACCATTTGCTCGCTTAAGCACTCCCGTAGTCGTTGGGAAAAATCCCCGTCGTGCTCCTGAGCCACTTGCAGGGGATAGAGATAGGTAGTCGCCGTTTCCTGCAGCTCATCCAAGGGTACGTCCAAGCCTAGCCAGGGGTGAAAATCGACTAATTGAGTTTGGAATTGCTGGGTGTGCTGGTGCAACTCATGAACTTGATGCTCCAGCTCTTGGCACTGGCGATAGACCTGGTTCAGGTCAAATTCGGCCTCCAGGGTTTTTAACTGAGTTAAGTTTACCTGCGGTTTGCCCTGGGCCAGCTTCTCCATAAAGCCCAGAGAGGGCTCAAACGGCTTGATAAATTTCAGGCAATACTCTATTTTGCTCAAGGCGGCCTCAGCCATGGGGGCTGCTTCAGTCTGGGGAGTTGCCACTGAGCTTTCCAGGGCAGCTTGCTCTTCTTCCAGGTCGCCTTCGCGCCAATCAACGATATGCACCCCGCCGATCTGCTGCAGCTCTTCCAGCAAGGTCTCCCGTACGGTGTTATGAGCAACCAGTTGTAGTTTTTTGAATTTAGCTATGGCCATTTTTTTGTACAAAGTTCCCTCTCTCCGCTGAGGAAAGGGGGCTAAGAGGTCAGCCTTTCTATGACCAGGTTTACCGCAGCGCTTCGCTGCTGTTGGGACTGGCTCTGGATGGCTTCTTTTTGGGCTTGGGATTGCTGCCGTACCTTAACTATTTCCTTTTCGGCTTGCTCCTCAGCAGCTTTGAGCATAACCTGCACCTTCTGCTGAGACTCTTTCTGTCCGTCGGCCAGCTGTTCTTGCCCCTGGGAGCGCGCCTCTTCCAGCAGGGTCTTGGCCCGGGTTTCGCTGTCTGTTACACCTTGCGCCGCTTTGGCCTCTGCCTGTTTAATCTTCTGAATAGTTTCTTTTAGCATTCTACACCCCAAATTAAAAATTTAGTGGGTGCCTTGAAAAATGAGAATTTTCGTTCAAGATCAAGGCATGCGAAAAATTTAACCACAGGCATATGTTTGATATTCCGAGGATTAAATATTTTTCAAGGTGCCCTAGTTACTTACCGCCCCGGCGCCGTAAGCCATGCCGCCCAGGAAAGCTTTCAAGTCCTGGTCACTGAAGAGCAGACCGGCCCCGATAAAGAAGCTGCGATACTCATCATCTATAATATCATCCACGCCGACATTGACAAATACCCGCTCATAGAAATAAAAATTGGTGGTGAATTTCAAGTGCGGTTCGTCCGCTCCCAAATCAAAGGCCTCTATGCGGAACTTTACTCTTTTCTCGCCCCAGGGCTCATAATCCAGGCCCACCCCGCCGGTGGATTCAATCAGACCGCCCCGGACGGTAAAATCGTAAAACTTCTTGGCGATCTGGACGCTGAACTTCAGCTCATCCTCGTTGACTTCCTCCTTGGTGGTGGTAGTTACCCCGCCGGTAGTCGTCTTGGTGGTTTTCTCTTCGTCCTTCCCCCGCGGGTCATCAACTACCTCCAGCAGGTAAAACTTATCGTCCCGCGGCTGGAGGCGCAGGGAAATGTAGGTCTTAGCGTCATCGGAGTCAAACAGGTACTCGCTACGCACCCCCACAAAAACCTTTAAGTCCTTGCCTTTTTCAAAGAAACCCTTTAAGCCCTTCAGGCTGGCGTTCAGGTTATTATAAGCGGATTCATCCTTAAACAGTTTCCCCAGCGTGCCCTCGCCCTTTTCAATTTTCTTGCTCAGCTTACTCACCGAGGCCAGGGTCTCGTTAAGCTTTTCCGAGGCCTGGCGAACCCTGGCCACACTGGCTTTTAGGTCCTTGCGGTTTTCTTTCAGTATCCCCTGCACCTCGTCCATTACGTCACGGGCCTTGTCCGCCAGGCGGGGGGATTCCTTATTCAGGGTTTGGCTGGCCTTTTCCAGGTTGGCCAGGGTGCGCTCCAACTGGGTGCGGTTGGTTTTAACAATCTCATTTAAGTGCTTGGATAATTCTTTAACGTACTTAACTG
>QIFF01000357.1 GCA_003230635.1 bacterium
CTTTGTTTTGCTTGGCAAATTGGGAGAGGGCAGGGATGGTTTCCTGATTTAATTCTTCCGCTAAGGCAAAGTGTTCTTGGTTAACTTCACGAGGAAACCAGGGCAGGGTAAACAGTTGTGGGAAGCAGATGATTTTGGCACCCCTGTCGCTAGCCAACTGCGCCAAAGTTATAGCCTGGCTCAGGTTTTGTGCCCTGTCTTTACCACAATGTAGTTGGACACCGGCAATCTTTAGCACTACAATCTCCCAGGGGAAAAATGAGCGGTAATCGGTAGGAACGGTGGTAACCCGACCTATTCATAAACTTGGTAGGCGCAGGCTTCAGCCTGCGAAGGCGGCGCAAGCTAAAGCTTGCGGCTACCATAAGGAGTTGTTGTATCGGGATTTTGTAATCCCGATACATGGGCAGGCATTAATGTAATGGTGATTACTTATCACTGCTGACAAACAAACTTATAGGTCAAGAATTTTAGCCCATTTGTAAAACCAAGGGAGTTTTTCCGGCTCACATACATTACTAAGTCCGTCTAGTAATAACAGCCCCAAAATAGTCATTGCCGGAACAGTAAAGGCACTCAACCCCCAAACATTCGAGGCAAATACCCCCCCGGTAGCTCCCCAGGCAAAACTTCCCACAATAATTATTCTCAAAAGCGCATTATTTTTATCCCCTCTGGCCAAGGTTATTCCAATATCAGTGGAGGTACTGGTCAAATGGGAAGAGCGCACGGCATGATGAGATAGATTGGTAGTAAACGAGTTCTGCAAGCCCATAGCAAAAGCCCCTACCAGAATTGCTCCCTTAATACCCAAATCGGCCATTAACATCAGCAAAAAAACTTCTAATAGCAAAAGAGGCAAATAGCTATATTTTTTAAACATACGAGTGCCTGTAGCCGCCCCGGTAATAAAACAAGCCAGCAAGGGAATAAAAATGGCGACTTCCGGCAGCGTAAAACTACCTAAATTCTTCCCCAAGCCGGCCCAGTTGCCGGACATTGGGCCTATTTCCTTGCCCAAAAGAAGAATAGCAGCCGCATTGTTAAAACCGCCTATCCAGCCGAAGACAGCGCCCAATTTAATATTATCGCGTAAAGTTCTATTTTCCGGTTTAAACATATTTAGCATTAGCTTAGCCCTCCACCACCACTCGCCGACTGCGTCTAGCCAATTTAGTAAGCATATCCCATCCCAGAGCGGCAATGACAAAGATTGCTGCTATGGTAAAAGCTCTATGCCCTATTACCTGAACCGTGAAATATGCTACTAAACAACCTGTAAGATAACAACTAAGAAGAAAACTGGTAAATTTTAGTTTTTCCATATCTTTATTGCCGATAGCAATTCCTGTATCGGTGGATGTACCGGTAACATGTGTAGTGCGTACTTTGCCCAGATTCCAAGAAGCGCAAGTCGTAAGCCCATTTTGCAAGCCCATTGCCAAAGCGGCCAGAAAAGCGATAAAAGGCATAGCAACTATATTCTCCCCAATTAAGAAAAGCAAAGAAGCTTCCAAAAGCAAGACAGGAATATGACCAAAGCTATCAAAAATCTTAGCGCTGACAAACCCCCCACTGACAAAGGAAAGATAAACCAAGAAAAATATAATAAACTCGTGGTGATCAAAAAGCCCCAGAGCAATTCCCGTATCGGTGACATTACCGGTCATACAGGTAACAAAGATACCAAAAAGCAAAAGAGACAAAATTGCGGTATAGCCGCCTATAAAACCGAAACTACTCGCCAGTTTAAAGTTGTCCCAAGTAGTCCTTTCTTCTACATTAAACAAGACTTTTTTCTCCCCCTTATCAGCCCAACGGCGCAGTAAAACTACTCACGATAACCCGCCCCTTGAATTTTTGGGCTACTGACTTAGCCTCCTCGGTAAGAATTTCCAAGCCCAGAGTATTATCATTGGGATTACCTATAGGCGCTATAATAAATGGTGTCTCCGGAGTAACACGTTCCCCTAGTCCATGATCTCCCAGGGCAATATTAATACTTACTTCTAATTCTTGCTTTGCATATTCGGAATCCAACAGATTACGACTAATAACAAATCCCGGCGGCAATTTTTCTACACGAGAAGGGTCAAACCGTCCGCTGCCGTCATAGTAGGTTACCCAGGCAATATGCTGCCCGCTAGGCCGTACCATACCATCTATCCCAATATGCCCCTTGTAAGGAACACCCAATCTTTCAGCCAACCCTCTGGCCCACTCAATTCCATACCGGTCAGAGTTATCGGTATCCAAGCCGTTTTGTTTGGCATACAAAGCCGCTGCCCCACACTCCGCATGGCTGTATATCCCATCTACCTTACCCGCCAGGGCAGCTTCGGCATCATCCTGATACAAAATACCGGAACCAGCCAAGCGTACCCCCCCAGGACATCCCTCATCAATACAGCGCACGCTGCGGTCATTCAGGACAAAAGCATCCTTAATATTATCCAGTTTGCTGATGTACTCATTAAAAGGGGATTCGCTTAGCAGCTTTCCCCATTTTTTAGCTGTGTCAATGTTTACTTGGCCCAATATTGGCTCCTAAAACAGCATTTAATGCTTTATTTGGTTGATTTTAAATAGATACCGGCAGTGTACTCTTAGCGGAACACTTGCAGAATCAAACAGCGTTATATATAGGATAACAAAAAAACCCCTCTAATGTCAAGGAAAATCCCACATGAAGGGAAGGGAGGAAGAGTTAGGGAACTTGATAAGTCGGACAACTCCAGGAAAGATGCATAGCGTTTCCAGAAATCCGGAGAATGCTACATGCTGCTGTTTTTAGGAACTATTCGGTATGATAAATTTACTGGGTGGTGACTACGCTCCAGTTCTACACTGATTAGAGAAGAGTTTCTTATTTTCCAACATATCCGCAAAATATGTTGTATATCAGTAAGGTCTTCGCCGTCAATTGTTTTAATAGAATCCCCCGGCTTAAATCCCAATTCTTCAAATAAGCCTCCATCCGGAAAACTATCCAACCTGAATCTTTGTACTCCCTTTGTAAAGTGAGTAGTAATTTTAGCCTCGAGTAAAGTGTTTTCTATGTTTTTGTCTAAGTGTAAGTGGTTGGGCATTACCAACCATTCATCGTGAGCTACTTTCTGGTATCCACGCGCCAATAGAGATTTTCTTTCCTCAGGGTCATCCAGGCTTTCGAGTAACTCCAGAGTTTTTTCCCGCCCCTCCTTTTTGATTACTATCTTATCTTTAAAGATTTGCGTTAGTTCGCCTCCATAGGGGAGAACGGATTTCAAAGAATAATCCGTTTGTTGCGAGTTAAGTAAATCTTCTATAATTGCTTTGTTACGGGCATGACCATCGCCAAAGTAAGTAATGCCCGCTAACTTTAAGTAGCCCACAAAAATTTCACTGCCGGAAGTTGTTGCCGGCAGTGAAGAGTGTTCGGCACCGTGCTCAGAAGCATCACTAGCAGCTTTACCACCAAATGTAGAAATAGAATAAGTTGGCTTAATGTCGGGCTTAAAAACATAAACCAGATATAAATGTGATAGAAATCCCATTGCAAAAATGCCAATCAGAACTAACCACTTTTTCATAACTTCTCCCACTAATAAAGAAGATGTAAGCTACACTATTTTAACTTCCCCTGCGGATAAGAACCCAGGACTTTGAGGAACAGAACCTGGGCCTGCAACTCTTCCAGGGCCTTTTTGATTTTGTCTTCAGTCACATGTCCCTGTAAGTCCAGATAAAATATGTACTCCCAGGCGCGTTTTTTGGAGGGGCGGGATTCAATCTTGGTAAGGTTCACCCCATTGCGGGCGAAGGGCTGCAGCATGTCATGCAGGGTCCCTACCTTATCCTTGATGGAAAACATAACCGAGGTTTTATCCTCCCCGCTGGGGGGGGCGTAATCATGGCCAATTACCAGGAACCGGGTGAAATTATTGACATTATCCTCAATGCGCCGCTTAATAATCTTCAAATCATACAACTGAGCCGCCATCTCGCTGCCAATCGCAGCCGAAGAAGGATCGCCCGAGGATAGTTCAGCCGCCTCAGCCGTGCTGGCAACCTC
>QIFF01000090.1 GCA_003230635.1 bacterium
AAATTCATCACAACGATAAGGTGGGGATTGGTATGCACAGCCGGGCGCAGGCCGAAATCAGCGACAACGAAATTTACTCCAATATGTTCAGTGCTTTCAGCCCCTATGATCCCAAAAAGAGTAAGGTGGTCATCAGAAACAATAAAATCAAAGACAACGGCCTGTTCTTCTCCGGTTCCGCCAGCCCCAGGCGCAGACCAGGCAGCCCCGGCCCGCCCCAGCACATCCCCATGCCTGATTTTTTGAAGCATAAGCATTAGGGGAGGGGCAGACCTCTGTCTCCGCCCCTACGATGGTTTCGGCCTGGGGACAGACCGAAACATCAATGGGGAAACTCCAGCCAATCTTAACCATTTCTTAACCCATTTATTATTTTCCCTTAACAATCTGTGGATATCCTGTAAACTGTCAGAAATTATGTGGGGGTGTAGGAGTGGCATCTTGCCGCAACTAATCGTGGCTGGAAGCCACTCCTACATTTGACAACGTTCCCAAAAGGGTTTGACCATGTGGATTGAAACAATATTCGGCATTGTAGGCGGTTTGGGGCTGTTCATTTACGGCATGCAGCAGATGTCCGGCGCTCTTCAAGCGGTGGCTGGAGACCGCTTAAAGGACATCATGGAGTCTTTAACCGGCAACCGCCTTAAAGCCATTCTGGCGGGTGCGGTAACCACCGCCATCCTCCAAAGCTCCAGCATTACCACCACCATCCTGGTCGGTTTTGTCAATGCGGGTATTTTAAATCTTGCCCAGGCGGTGGGCGTCGTCATGGGCGCCAATATCGGCACCACCATTACCGCCCAAATCCTTGCCTTGAAGATTGATAAACTGGCCCTTCCCGCCATCGGCATCGGATTTGCCATCCATTTTCTGGGCAAGCGCAGCCGGGTAAAAAACATCGGCATGATCCTGCTGGGATTCGGCATGATTTTTCTGGGGCTTATGATTATGAAGGATACCGTCCATTTCCTGCGCAGCAGCCCGTGGGTTAGGGATACCCTGATCAGTTTCAGCGACCAGCCGCTTTACGGGGTCTTAGCCGGAATTATAGTAACGGTGTCAGTGCAAAGCTCCAGCGCCAGCATCGGGTTGTTACTGGGTCTGGCAGCGGCGGGTTTAATCAATATCAGCGCGGCGATTCCCATTCTGTTGGGAACTAACATCGGCACCTGCGTTACCGCTCTCCTGGCCAGTATCGGCACCAATACCTCCGCCAAAAGGACCGCCATGGCGCATGTCCTTTTTAACGTCATCGGTACGGCTATCGTACTTTTGCTGCTGCCCTTTTACAGAAAAATCATCGTAACAACGGCTACTGATATTTCCCATCAGATTGCTAATGCCCATACCCTATTTAATGTAATGAATACGATTCTTTTCTTCCCCTTTGTAAAGTATCTAATTCTGGCGGTGGAAAAAATTATCCCCAGAGGAGAGGAGGAGGAGGAAACACGCAGCTTCTTGGACGAACGATTGCTGCTAACCCCTGTGCTGGCCCTGGAACAGGTCAAGAACGAAATCAACTATGTTGGGAAAACTACCGCCAAAATGCTTGATTGGAGTTACCAGATACTTACGGAAAAGAGGTACGAATTGCAGGCTAAGGTACTCAAGAAGGAATCGGTGGTGGACGTTTTGCAGAAGGACATTACCAATTACCTGGTGCTGCTGTCCCGCAAGAAGCTGACCACCCGGCAATCCAAAACCTATTCCGCCTATATGCACATTGTGGGGGATTTAGAACGAATTGGGGACCATGCGGAGAACTTGTCCAAACTGGGGATGAGGCTTATTGACTCCAAACACTCCTTCAGCCCGGAGGCGATGCAGGAAATTTCCGAGATGAACACCGCCGCCCGGGATTTCCTAAGCAAAACCCTGGGCTTTCTCGCCGGGGAAACTTCAATGATGCTCAAAGAGGCCTATGCCTGTGAGGACAAGATTGACAACCTGATGGAGCAAATGCAAGAACACCACATAACCCGTTTAAATAACGGTTCCTGTACCGTACCCGCCGGTCTGATATTTATGGATTACCTGCACAATTATGAAAAGATCGGCGACCACTCCCTGAACATCTGTCAGCAAGTTGATGGACTGTGCAAGTGAAGAGTGGCAGGTTACCTGCCTTTTAGGGGCAGGTGCAAGCTAAAGACCGAGCCTTGATTCAGCTTGCTGCTCACCTCAACCCTGCCGTTATGGGTGAGGGCGATGTGCTTGACAATCGCCAGCCCCAGCCCCGTCCCTCCCATCTGGCGCGAGCGTGCCTTATCCACCCGGTAGAAACGCTTAAACAGATGGGCCAGATCCTTCTCTGGAATTCCAATCCCATAATCCCTGACGCTGATTGTCAACAAATTGTTTTCAATTTGACAGGCAACCTCTATTTCCCCCTTGTTTGGGCTGTACTTGATGGCGTTATCCAGCAGGTTATTGAGTGCCCGCTCCAGCAGTTCCTCACTGCTCATTAACTGGATGGCTTTGTCAGGGGGGCGGAAAACCATCTCAAGCTCTTTTTCCCGGGCGGCGGCCTGATAGTTGGCCAGCGATTTTTCAATTACCGGGATTAACTGCACCGGGTACAAGCTTACTATTTGTTCTTCGGCTTCCAGCCGGGATAAGGCCAGCAAGTCCTCAACAATGGCATTCAAGCGCTGGGTATGCCGGGCAATGATTTCCAAAAAGTGTTTGGCCTGTCGGGTATCCTCCAGGGCGCCGTCGTGCAGGGTTTCCACAAAACCCTGGATGGTGGTGATGGGGGTTTTCAACTCGTGGGAAACGTCGGCGACAAACTTTTTCCTGACCTCATTCAAGCGTTGGAGGATGCTCACGTCATTAAGCACCGCCAGCGCCCCAATTTTATCCCCCTGGCTGTTTTGCAAGGGAGCACCGTTCACATCCAGGAAGCACTCCCGCGGGTTGGAGAGGGTAAATTCCGCCCGTTTGGTTTCCTGGGAATTCAGTACTTGCCGGAGAAAGACTTGCAGGGCACTGGTGCGCACAACCTCTGCCAGCGGCTTGCCGGTCAGTTCGCCTTCAGCCAGGTTTAGCATGCGGCGGGCGGCCTGATTGACGGTCAAAATCCTCTCCTCCTGATCAATTGCCAATACCCCCTCCACCATACTGGCCAAAATTGCCTCCCGCGCATTGCGCTCCTGAGTCAGCTTATGGATATTTTTTTCCAACTGGCTGCCCATCAGGTTGAGGGCTTGGGCTAATTGACTCAATTCCTCCGGTGAATCCAGCCATACCTTACGGCTGAAATCCCCCTGGGACATAGCCTGGGCCTCGGCGATGATTTCCCCCAGGGGCTGGGTGAATTTCCGGCTAAAGAAGTAACTCAAAACCAGGGCCAGCGCCCCCGCCAGTCCCACCCCCAGCAGCAATCCATAGAATTCAGAGCTGAGCCAATAATGGCAGGCCAGAATTATTCCCAGGCAAAGCAGGATGGTTGCTACAGAAGAAAGATAGAGCTGCTTACGCAGATTGGTCTGTTTCATGAGTATCAGTCGTCAGTCGCCAGTCAAAGGCTGAAGACCAGTCAACTGACGACTGATTTTCTGACCGACGACTGATGAGTGTTTTTATCACTCCCGGAAGCGGTAGCCCACTCCGCGCACGGTTTCAACGCAACTCCCATAATCTTTTAGTTTTTTGCGCAGGGAAACAATGTGCACGTCCACCGTGCGGTCAACCACTACAATCTCTTCGCCCTGGATGGCATCCAGTAATTGATTGCGGCTAAAGACCTGGCCGCGGTACCGGGCGAGATGAAGCAAGAGACCGAATTCAAAGGGGGTTAAATGCAGGGTAGTACCTTTAAGTTGCACCTTGTGGCGGGGCAGGTCAATGGATAATTCACCGATTTGAATCGGCTTGCCCTTTTCAGGCGAGGCGCCGCGCCGCAGGGCAGCCTTAAGACGGGCAACCAGCACCCGCGGGCTGAAGGGCTTGGTGATGTAATCATCCGCCCCCAATTCCAAGCCTACCACCATATCCGCCTCTTCTCCCTTGGCAGTAAGCATTATAATCGGGATGCGGGCGGT
>QIFF01000268.1 GCA_003230635.1 bacterium
GTCTATTCGGTGATTTCACCTGAATCCTGCGCCGCCATCCTCTGGCGGGACAGCTCCAAGGCGGCTGAAGCGGCTGAGCCCCTGCGCTTGACCGCGCAAGACGCCTATAGGTTTAAAATCATAGATGAGATTATTCCTGAACCGCTGGGCGGGGCGCACCGCAACTGCGGGCAGATGGCAGCTACCCTGAAAGCTACGATTAAGAGATACCTGCGGGAATTGGAACAATTGCCTGTTGAAAGATTGCTCCAACAGCGCTATAATAAATATAGGCACATGGGAAAATACGATGAGATTTCCCTCTGAGGGAAGGGAGTTGGACTGATGTTAAACAAAAGAAAAAAAATTACCGCTTTAATTGTGGGGATTTCCCTGCTATTGGCTTCTTATGGTCTTCAGCCAGCTAAGGCTTGTGTAGGGCGTAAGCTGGTGGTCGGCTATAAGGCTTTTACTGAACAAGCGATTCTGGCCGAGCTTCTGTCCATTCTGATTGAGGAGAGGACCGGCACCAAAACCAGTTTAAAGGAAATTGAGGATACCATGGAGGCCCACCGCGCTTTAGAGGCTAACGAAATCCAGCTTTACGTGGAATATACGGGCCTGGGACTGAAAGAAATTCTGGGGGGCAAACTCGAAAAAGACCCCCGCAAGGTCTATAAGACAGTAAAAGCCGCCTACAAGAAAAATTTTAACCTGGTTTGGTTGAAAACCTTTGGCTTCAATAGCAAAAACAAGCACTACAAGGAAGAAATAGACGAGGGCTTACCCCTGTTTGCCGCCCCGGTGGTGCGGATGGACACCCTGAAAAAGTTTCCCGCTTTGGCCCGCCTGGTTAATAAGCTCAAGGGCAAAATAAACAATGGCACCATGGACGGACTGGTCGCCCAGGTGGAGAAAGAGGGCAAATCCGTCAGGGATGTAGCCGGGGGGTTCTTGAGTAAACTTGGTATTGCCTTTAGTTTTACTCCCGGTTCGGCTTAAGGGCACCTTGAAAAATGGCCTTTTCGCCCAATATCTGCGTTATGCTCAAAATTTAATCCCCGGAATATCAAACATATGCCTGCGGTTAAATTAAGTGCCTTGATCTTGAACGAAAATTCTCATTTTTCAAAGCACCCTTAGCAGAGGACTGATTAATTGGCCAACAAACCACGCAAGTAATTTATGCCCCGAATTTGCGTTCGGGGCGTTTTTTTATAAAGGGGGCAGAAAATCAATATAGAAGAAATTGTCAGGCAAGTGTATGACGCAGCGGTAGAGCATAAGGCAATTGAGCCGCTGATCTTAGATTTGCGCAATTGCTGTTCTTTCACCGATTACTTTTTTATTTGCAGTGCCTCCTCTTCTCAGCAGTTGCGTGCTATTGCCGACAATATTGAGCGGCGGCTCAAGGAGCAGGGGGTGCGCCACTACGGCCACCGTGAGGGTGGAGGAGAGGCGCGCTGGCTGCTGCTGGACTACGGTGATTTTATTGTTCATGTGTTGCTGGAAGAAGTGCGCCATTTCTACAATCTTGAGCAATTGTGGTCTCAAGCACCACAGGTGGAAGTTTCGTAAAACAAGAAGGGAAAACCAGTCATCAGTCATCAGTCGTCAGTCAAAAAAAGATTACTCCTAGACTGACGACTGTCTTTGACTGATGACTGACGACTAATTTTTTTTCTCCGTGACCTCTGTGGTTAATTTTTGAAAAAGCAGGTGGGATTAGATGAAGGAGGATGAGGGTGTCACAGTTGGAGCTTCTGAAGGAATTAAGCTTGGCTGATTCCAGCAAGATAGTTCTGCTGGTTTTGGATGGTTTAGGGGGCCTGCCGGAGACTGAGGGTGGTAAAACGGAGCTGGAGACTGCTGCTACCCCGAACCTGGACGAGTTGGCGGGAAAATCGGTTTGCGGCTTAATAGACCCGGTCAGGGAAGGCATCACTCCGGGCAGCGGCCCGGCGCATCTGGCTTTATTTGGCTATAACCCCCTGGAATATCTGGTAGGCAGGGGGGTGCTTTCCGCTTTAGGCATAAATTTTGATTTAAGATCTTCTGATATAGCGGCCCGGCTTAATTTTGCCGCCAAGGATGCGGCTGGCCTGATTACCGACCGCCGGGCCGGGCGTATCCCTACTGCTAAGAATCAAGAGCTGGCCGCTTTGCTGGAAGCGGGGATTAATATCCCGGGGGTGGAGGTTTTTGTGCGTACGGAGAGGGAGCACCGGGCGGCAGTGATTTTTCGCGGCCCAGGCTTGGTCGGCGGTCTGACCGATTCCGATTCCCAGCAAGTGGGGCTGCCCGCCAATCCCGTGCTGGCGCTAACTCCCGAAGCCCAAGCCACCGCCGATATCATCAATGAGTTTGTTGCTCAGGCCAACCGCTTGCTGGAGGGGCAAAAACCGGCCAATACCATTCTCTTGCGGGGAATTGACTGCTATCACCCCCTGCCTTCGTTGGAGGAAACCTGCCGTTTAAAAGCCGCAGCCATCGCCGGCTATCCCATGTACAGAGGAGTGGCCAAGCTGGTGGGGATGCAAATCCTGGAAAGCGAAAGTGGCATCGTCCCCCAGTTGCAAACCCTGGAACAACATTATTCAGACTATGACTTCTTCTTTATCCACCTCAAAAAGACCGATAGCTGCGGGGAGGACGGCAATTTTGCCGGCAAAGTGGCGGCGATTGAGGAGGTTGACCAGTACCTGCCCCGGCTGCTGGCCCTCAAGCCCCAAGTGCTGGCAATAACCGGCGATCATTCCACCCCGGCCATCTTGAAGTCCCACACCTGGCATCCGGTGCCCCTGCTTTTGGCCTCGTCCTATTGCCTGCCGGACAGGGTAAGCCGCTTTGGGGAGCGGGACTGCCTCCAAGGGGGCCTGGGGCGTTTTCCCGCCAAGCGCCTGATGTCCCTTATGCTGGCCAACGCCCTGCGGCTGAAGAAGTTCGGGGCTTGATCAAGGGGTCCTAAGGAGACAAAAGTTCATGGATGTGGCGCCAAAATACTCCATTGTGCTGCCTGTTTACAATGAAGAAATCACCTTGCCGGAGTTGTACCGCCGCCTTGAACAGGTACTGGTTACCCTGGATGGGGAGGCAGAAATCATTTTCGTAAATGACGGCAGCCAGGACAAATCCCTGTCCATTTTGGAAGAGTTCTCTCAACAGAACTCACGCATAAAGATAATTGAATTCTCTCGTAATTTTGGCCACCAGGCGGCCATTACCGCTGGGCTGGATTATGCCAGTGGCCAGGCCTGTATAATCATGGATACAGACCTCCAAGACCCGCCGGAAGTAATCCCGGACCTTATAAAATCGTGGCAACAGGGCTACGAAGTTGTTTATGCAGTGCGCAGCCGGCGGAAGGGGGAAACCTGGTTTAAGAAGGCTACGGCCGCACTTTTCTACAGATTATTGAAGCAGCTTACCAATACCGATATCCCCATCAATGTGGGGGATTTCCGCCTTATGGACCAAAAGGTGGTGAAGGTATTTTGCACCCTCCGAGAGCGTCATCGTTTTGTGCGGGGACTGGTCAGTTGGCTGGGATTTCGCCAAACGGGTGTCTATTATCAGCGGGAACCACGCTTTGCCGGAGAAACCAAGTACCCCTTCTGGCGCATGTTTAAATTCGCCCTGGATGGAATTACCTCCTTTTCATACCGTCCCCTCCAGTTGGCTACTCTACTGGGCTTTCTCTTTTCCATAATAAGTTTTTTGCTTGGCTTCTGGGCTGTCTGGCTAAAATTGCTGACTGACAGAACAATACCTGGCTGGACTTCCTTGATGGTAAGTGTTCTGTTCTTGGGGGGGATACAGCTAATAACCCTGGGGATAATTGGTGAATATGTGGGGCGTATTTCTGATGATGTAAAGCGGCGACCGCTCTACGTCATCCGTTCCAAGACAGGGTTTACCAGTAAGGCACCCAGAAGTCTAGGTTCGTAAGGTGAAGTCAGAAAAAAACAAATTAGAGGGTGCCTTGAAAAATGAGAATTTTCGTTCAAGATCAAGGCATGCGAAAAATTTAACCACAGGCATATGTTTGATATTCCGAGGATTAAAT
>QIFF01000095.1 GCA_003230635.1 bacterium
TGGAGGTGAGCACCCGGCCGGAAAAATCAATCGGCAGCGACGAGGATTGGGAAAGAGCTACCAATGCCCTGTTCCAGTCCCTGGACGACAGCAAACTGGAATACAGCATAAATGAAGGGGACGGCGCCTTTTACGGCCCCAAGATTGATGTCAAACTCAAGGACGCCCTGGGCCGCTTCTGGCAGTGTGCCACCATTCAATGCGACTTCACCCTGCCGGAACGCTTTGAGTTAACTTATATCGGGGCCGACGGCAAGGAACATCGCCCGGTTATGCTGCACCGGGTGATTCTGGGGGCATTGGAACGCTTCATGGGGGTTTTAATCGAGCACTATGCCGGGGCTTTCCCTTTATGGCTTGCTCCCGAGCAGGTGAGGATTTTGACCATCACCGATGCCCAGGCAGACTATGCCCGTCAGATTGAAGCCAACTTATTACGGGAAGAAATCCGTGCTCATGCGGATTTACGCCAGGAAAAGATCGGTTTTAAAATCAGAGAAGCCCAACTGGAAAAAATCCCTTACATGCTAATCGTGGGTAATCAAGAAGTAGCCCGGCAAGAGGTGGCGGTAAGGGAGCGCAAGCTTGGGGACGTAGGAAGCTTTAGCTTGCCCCAATTTGTAGAAAAAATCCAGCGGGAAATCGCCGCTAAAAAGTAATTTTTGACAGGATTAATCAGTCATCGGTCGT
Organism: bacterium; assembly: GCA_003230635.1. The sequence goes on from QIFF01000095.1 coordinate 691, forward strand.
CAGTCAACTGCCAATAGCCTTTTTGTCATTGACTGATGACTGACGACCGATGACTGACAACTTAAAGGAGGTGAGATTAAATTAACAAAAAGGACCGAATTCGAATAAATCGGAGCATCAGGGCCAAGGAAGTACGGCTGGTCTCCTTCGAAGGCGAACACCTGGGGATCAAGCCGTTGGCCGAAGCGTTAGAGTTGGCTGCGGGAGAAGGACTGGACCTGGTGGAGGTCTCTCCCGATGCTGCCCCGCCTGTTTGCAAAATCATGGATTATGGCAAGTATAAGTACCAAAAGAGCAAGCGGGAGCACGAGAGCAAGAAACATCAGAAAACCTTTCAGGTGAAAGAACTCAAGCTTCGCCCCTGCACCGGCGAGCATGATTTTGAGTTTAAGCTCAAGCATGCCCAGAAATTTCTTCAGCAGGGAAATAAGGTTAAAATAAACCTGAACTTCCGGGGCCGAGAGGTTTCGCACCTGGAAATTGGTAGAGATTTACTGCTCAAGATGGCTCAAGAGGCAAGTGAATACGGAGAGATTGAGCTTAGCCCAAAGCGCGAAGGCCGCCGCCTAATCATGATCTTAACCCCCAAATCACGGCCGGAAGGTAAAGTGGAATCCGAATAGCAGAATCTAAGGAGTAGGGCCTTCAGGCCCGTGGTTCTTGCTGTACAAACTCTGTTTTCACGGGGCTAAAGCCCCTACTCCTATTACTCACATTTGGGGATAAAACGGCGCACACGCGGATTTACTTTGATTGTCTTACTGTTAAAGGCATAATACGGGGTATATCCCTCATGCCTGGCTAAAGGCAGCTCATCAAAAGGAGGCTTCCAGGAGGGTTCCAGGACATACCATTCTCCCTTATGGTGGAGATTTACCCAATAATGCAGATCTCCCCCCTTTTCCTTGCCTATCATCACCCAGACCTTCCCTTCCTCTATCCCACCGCTAATTAACAGGGAGGCCAAGAAAAAGCTTGAATCCGCCCCATCCCCTCCCAAACGTTGAATAGTTTCTTCCGGTTCTTGCCAGAATTCCTCTCCCCCCACGGTAACGGCATAAGGGTAGTTTTTGGCCACATAATTCCAAACCCTCAAGGCCACCTTAAAGGTGTTATCTCCAAAACCTTTCGCTGCCGGCAATTGCAGTTTTTCCTTGGCAAGCCGAACCACCTGCTCCGGTTTTACCCAACTTTTTATTGAACGCATGCCCGCTTCGCCCGACCCGCGTTTATTGTTCATACAGAGGTCATAGTTAGCCCGGGTGAAAAAGTCCACTGGATAGGATTTATGCCCCAAGGAGTTTAACTTAAACTCCACCTTGCGGATTTGTTCTTCCGCCCGGGTATGCCAAACCCGTGACCAGTAATCCAGCTTGGAGAACAAGAAACCCTGATGTTTCTTCTTGAGACCTTTATAGCGCCGCAGAGCACTTTGATAAAGACCAAGCTTCTCCTCACAACGCCCAATCGCAAAAATGGCATTATCATGAAAAGGACTTTTGGGATAAAGGGCCAATAATTTCTGGTAGGCCTTCTTGGCCTTTGCATAGTCTTTCAAATAGGTTAGATAAATATAGCCGATTATATTCTGGGTATTATCACTCAGGCTGCTGGAGGGATAAGCACTCAACAACTCGCGGCATTTATCCAAGGCCGGATCGTATTTTTTGGACAGCATCAACCGCTCCTGCTGGATAAACATAGTCAGCGCTTTTTTTTCCTTTTTATATGTTTTTTCAATCAAATCAATTTTATACCTTACCGCCTTGGCGTTTTTATGATAGGGATGGACATCTTTCAACTCTTTGTAATAAACCAGCGCTTTGCGAAATCTATAGGTATTTTCATAACTCAAACCCAGCAAAAACAACATATCCGCCAGGTTAACCTTGGAAGGGTACTCACGCATAATATTACCGACCTTGCGGATAATCTGGCGGAAAAGTTCCGGGTCTCCCTTAGCTAAAGCCTTATTGTAAAGCCCCCATAACTGTGCCTGCTCCTTAGCCACCCCGGCCACAACCGACTTGCTGCCGCCTATCAATACTGCTGCTAAAACAACCAGTGCAACTAATATCGCTGTTAGTCGTTTCATTAAGTTCCCTCTAATTAATCCGTCTTAAAATACTTCAACTCGGCGGCAATTTGGCGTAACCCCTCTTCCAGGTCATGAAAACGCTCCATATCTGGGTGAGCGCCTAATTTAAGCACCGCTTCTTGAATCCTGCGAATCGGCTGTCTGATTTGCTCAATCATCTCCTCCAGATCATCGGCCAAATCCTGGAACTCGTCTCCCTTACGCACCTTGATTGGGGCAACCAAGTCGCCCTTTCCCATCTCCTTGATGCTACGCTGAAGGCTGGTAATCGGCCCCCCGATGCGGTGACTGATAAAAACACCAATAAGCAGGGTTATGAAAACCATGATAACTCCACAAATAAGCAAGCCGGGTAAAAGCACGTCAAAAGCGGTAGGCACCTCCGCCATCTCTTGAGGCGTTCCCTCGGGGATATAATAAAACGGCACATCCCCCTCAAATTCCACGTTACTCAACTTAAAATACAGAATACTGGTAACCGTGATGGAAACAACAATCCCCAGCATAACCATGGCTACGATTTTGCCCACCAGGCGCCCTTGCATCCCCTTCTTGCTAAGATAATTACGGCGAGCCAATCTCTGCCGCTTTAAATCTATTCCATTTTTTGGCTGCTCCATTATATATACCTCCACCCGATTATGACGCTTGACGATTGAAGACCTTCAATTATTAACCCTTAATAGTTAAATCTTAGCTGATTTCAGCCACTTGTCAAGCTAAAAATATTGGGTTTTTGGGAATTTTGGGTTATGAAAAAAGAGGGAGGATGGCGTCCCCAACCGGATTTGAACCGGTGCTGCCGCCGTGAAAGGGCGGTGTCCTAGGCCAGGCTAGACGATGGGGACCCAACGAATATTGGGTGAATATGTCCCTGAGGAAACAGGGACCGATGACCGTTAATATACTCTAAATACCCCTCCCAAGTCAATACCCAAATCATAAATTCTGTACACAGTACGGCAACGCTACAGATGGACTTTTTACGAAGCCGTCTTTATTTGGCTTGCTGGATTTGCTTTATCCAGGTTTTAACTTTCTCGGTCTGGGGCGAATTGGGTTCCAGTTCCAGGAATCTTCGGTAACAGACAAGAGCCTGCTCATTCTGCCGAAGTTTCTGCGCGTAGATCATGCCCAGGTTATAATACACATCGGAAGACTCATAAATTCCCAAAACCTTCTGGTAATGCTCAATCGCTTGCTGGTAGTCGCCCCGGATGGCGGCCAGGTTGCCCTCTTTTAGATGTT
>QIFF01000092.1 GCA_003230635.1 bacterium
GACCTGATGGGCGTGCAATAAGGCGACAACCTTGTGGGTCAATATCCTGGAGGCGTGGAGCACCTCCAATCCCACCACTTCACCCTGGGCATTGTATTCAATGGTTATTCCCGGGGAAACCTCTTGTGAGCGCTCAATGGCTCCCCCCTTGTAAGCCAGATACAATACATCGGCCTGGGGGTCGTATCGGGCCTGTTCATCTTTGACCATTATTTCCACCTCCCAGCTTTAACTTTGGCCTGGATATCCTTTTCTTCCAATGGGTGGATGGTTACAGCTACAATTTCATCACCCATATCCTCATAAACTACCATCATTGGGCGAATCTTACTACAATATTCCAGTCTTTTGATGCTGATAAAATATCCGGTAACCGTGTCCTCGAATCGCTGTTCCGCACCCCTTATAATAATCTTGGGTAGATTTTGATCTATCTGGCGTAAATTCAGCCGGGAAATCAGATGATCCGAATAGCGAATAGGTTTATTCACTCTCTCAATCCGTTCCGCTTTGCCTTCTCTCCAAATTCAGTTCAAAGAGGCGGTTGATTATCTCAAAGGGGTTGATGTCCACCAGGCAGGAGCGGGCGCAGCGCCCGCAGCCTACACAAAACGGCTCGTCATAGCGCTGCATCTGGTATTTGAATTTGCGATACATGCGGTGGCGGATGCGCTGGGAACGCTCGGGGCGGAAGTTGTGCCCGCCGGCGACCAGGGCGAAGTCTTGCAGCATGCAGCCGTCCCAGCAGCGGTAGCGCCGACCGCTTTGCATATCCAGGTTCATTTCATCCTGCACGTCAAAGCAGCTGCAGGTGGGACAGACGATATTGCAAGCCCCGCAGCCCAGGCACAAATCGCCCAACTCCTTCCAGAGGGGGCTTTGGTAACTGCCAATCAGCAGCAAGGGCAGGCAGCCCATACCCTCTCTGAAGCGTTTAGGGAAGTTGCCCAGCTTGTCCGCCTGCTGGCGCTGGTAGAGGTCAATCAACTCCTCGCTGGCTTCCCGGGCTTGGGCATGGCGGGCCAGTAAATCAGCGCCGGCCTTAGAGCCAATGCTTACCAGGCAATCATCCGCATCGTTTTGCAGGGGGCTGAAAAAGAGGTCGTAACCGTCCTTGACCGCCAGCCCCCCCACGCTTTCACAAAAACACCATTCGTCGCAGTGCTGTACACAATCCCAGCCCAGGAGGAGGGTTCGCTGGCGCTTGGCTTTGTAGTAAGGGTCGGCTATATCCTCCAGAAAGAATTTGTCCATCTGGCGGAAGGCGTTCAAGTCACAGGGTCTTACCCCCAGCAGAATCAAGGGCTGGCTGCCGCCCGCTTCCTTGACCTGGCCTTGGGCAAAGGTGAATAGGGTTTCCTGGCTGGGGAAGAGGTATTTTTTGGGGGGCAGGAGGGTGGGAATATATGCACTCGCCCCCACTTGGGGGGAATCCGGTTCCAGCAGGGCAAAGACTGTTTTCTCTTCCTTCCACACCGGGCCGGCCACTGCCTCTTGAGTCCTTACCAGGGCCTGGACAAAATCCTGATAAGCAGCGGGACTAATTAATTTGTAGGGCATAGAAACTAACCTTCTACCCAGGGACGCTCGCTATCATCCTCGCAACCGGCAACACTAACCGCTTGCCGCCCCAGTTGGCGCTGAAGTTGTTTTACTTCCTCTTGTAGCTGTTGGTATTGCTGTTCCAGCCGCTCCAGGCGGCTGAGAACTTCTTTTTCCGACATATCTCAAGCTCCTTTCCATCTATTTATATTGCTATTTTACTTAGTATTTGTCAAGCTTTTTCTCCTCTCGGATAGCCTGCAAAAACCGCTGATAATCATCAATATCACCCAGTAAAAGGCAGCCGATCAAGGTCTTCTTTTGATCAAAAACCAGTTTACGATAGGTCTGTTCTCCCTCAAGTATCTTGCTTTCGTATTTACCCTCCGCATCAAGCTCCCCGGCGGCCACCAAATCAATTCCGGCCACCTTGAGGCGGTTGCTCATAACCGTTCCCCTATAAACCTCATTCCCACCCGCCAGATTGGCTCCGGCTATTTCCCCCTGCTCCTGAGCCGCCGGCCAGATCCCGTAACAGCGGCCGCCATGCTCGGCGACATCCCCGGCAGCGAAGATATGGGGGTCACTGCTGCATAGGTTGTCATCCACCAGCACGCCCCGGTTAAGCTTCAACCCCGCGGCTTCGGCCAGTCCCAGATTAGAGCGCACCCCGGCGGAAATTAATACCAACTGCCCCTCCAGCTTGCGCCCATCCCCCAGCTCTACCCCGCCGGCTTGTCCCTGCCCCAAAATACGTTTGGTCTTCACCCCCAGATAAAACTGAAAGCCCATTGCTTCCATCTGCTTTTGCAGGATAGCAGATGCTTTTTCATCTGTCTGGCGGGGTAAGAGGCGGGGGAATATTTCCAATACCTTGACAGCTACTCCAGCTTGCAGCAGGGCATAACCGGCCTCCAGCCCCAGCAATCCGCCGCCGATCATGAGCGCTGTATCTATTGTGCGGGCATACTCGGCGACTGCCAGGGCGTCCTGCATGCTGCGCAGGGTGAAAACCCCTTGCTGCTCCGCCCCGGGGAAGGGGGGAACAAAGCTGTGACTGCCGCTGGCCAGCAACAGGTGGTGATAAGAGTAGTTGCCCTTTGCGCTTATGACCAGGCGCTTTTGGGGGTCAATTCCCGTTATGCGCTCCCCCAGGTGCAGGTCTATTCCTTGCTGTTTATACCATTCTGCGGGGTGTAAAAAAAGGTCTGCCGGTTTGGCTTGCCCACTAATCAACTGGGGCAAACGAATGCGGGCGTAAAAGGGGTACGGCTCGTCACTGAAAATATGAATGGGGCTTTGCCTGTCTCGCCGGCGCAATGCTTGAGCCGCACTGACCCCGGCCACCCCATTGCCGATAATCAGGTATTCTTTCATCTGGGCACCTTGAAAAATGGCCTTTTCGCCCAATATCGGCGTTATGCTCAAAATTTAATCCTCGGAATATCAAACATATGCCTGCGGTTAAATTTTTCGCAGGCCTTGATATTGAACGAAAATTCTCATTTTTTCAAGGCACCCATATTATTTCGTTAATTCCAGGAAATTGCGTAACAACTGCTTACCGATTTCGGTCAGAATAGATTCGGGATGAAACTGCACCCCTTCCACCGCATAACGCTCGTGGCGCACCCCCATGATTTCCTGCTCCCGGGTATGGGCGGTAATCCGCAGGCAGGCGGGCAGCGAGTCGCGCTCAATGATTAGCGAATGATAACGGGTGGCGGTAAATGGGTTGGGCAGGCCTTGGTAGATGCTCCGGCCGTCGTGGTAGATTTGGGAGGTTTTGCCGTGCATCAAGCGCTCGGCGCACACAATCTTGCCCCCAAAGGCCTCCCCGATGGACTGGTGCCCCAGGCAAACCCCCAAGATGGGGATTTTGCCGGCAAAGTGCCGCACCAGGGAAACGGAAATTCCGGCCTCCTTGGGAGTGCAAGGCCCGGGGGAAATGACAATCCGCTGCGGGGCCATCCGCTCAATCTCGGGCAGGCTGATTTCGTCGTTGCGGAAAACCCGAATATCCTGTCCCAACTCCCCCAGATATTGCACCAGGTTGTAGGTAAAGGAATCGTAATTATCAATCATCAGGAGCATGGAGAGTTCCTTATTGGGCACCCATTGCTTTGAACTTAGCCTTAAATATACTCCCCCAGCCGGACTTTGTCAAAATGCTAAAAGTCAGCCGGAAGGCCGGAATTCACAGGCGGCGGCCAGCAAGCCGAGAAAGGGCCTCAGCCAGAGGGGGTTTTCTTTATATAAGGCTTCGGGATGCCACTGCACCCCCAGAATAAAGCGGTGTTTTTGGCTTTCTATGGCCTCAATTACCCCCTCAGGGGCCAGGGCGCTGACCTCGAAATGGGGGGGTAAGTCCTTGACCACCTGGTGATGGGTGCTGTTGACCATCACCTCGGACTGCTGGAGAAGTGCAGCCAGGAGGGTATCGGCTTTAATTTGCACCGGATGGCTCACGCTTTCGCGCCCTTGCTGGTGGGG
>QIFF01000103.1 GCA_003230635.1 bacterium
TATATAATGGGGGAGAACCCTCTGCTGGCCTTTCCCCAGAAGGAGCGGGTCAGGGAGGCCCTGGAGAAATTGGATTTCCTGGTAGTGCAGGATATTTTCCTGACGGACACCGCTCAAATGGCGGATGTGGTGCTGCCGGCGGCCAGTTTTGCCGAAAAGAGCGGCACCTTTACCAGTACCGAGCGCCGGGTGCAAAAAATAAATCCGGCCATAAAACCTATTGGTCAAAGCAAACCAGATGCAGAAATTCTGCAAGCGGTGGCTGAGGCGATGGGGTCTTCGCTGAACTATTCTTCTCCGGCTAAGGTGATGAAAGAAATCAGCCAGGTGGTGCCGATTTATGCCAATATCAGCTACCAACGCCTGGGAGATAAAGGGCTGCAGTGGCCGGTTGAGGCCGACGGCGAGGATACGGGGTTTTTGACGGATTTTTCAAAACCCTTTCCCTTTCATGCCCTGGACTATACACCGCCCAAGAAGGACACCAAATTCCCTTATCTCCTGCTTAGCGGGGGCTTACTCTTTCATCACAGCTCCGGCACCATGACGGCCAAGACCAGGGGCTTGCCATTTTTAAGTTGCGAAGCCGAGTTGGAAATGAATCCAGTTGATGCTCAAAAACTTAAAGTAAAGCATGGAGATAAGGTTGTTATAGATAACTGCGGTGGCTCATTGACGGCAAGGGTCAAATTAAGCGAACGTTACCCGGTGGGGATTGTCTTTTTACCCAAGCATTTTGGTTCTACACCGGTGAACATGATTACCGGGCGAACACGAAATCAACTAAGCCAAACCCCGGCCAGCAAAATTACCCGGGTCAAGATTAGGTGTGGCAATACGTAAGGAAAGAGGATTAATTTTGTAGGTGCAAGCTTTAGCTTGCGATATTTTCGCAGGCTGAAGCCTGCGGCTACAAACTACTGATAGAGGGCAGAATGCTCAACCTAACTATTGACAACATTAAAGTAGAAGCACAAGAGCACGAGACTATTTTGGCTGTAGCCAGGCGGGAGGGGATTCAAATTCCCACTCTTTGCTACCATGCCAAGCTGGGGCCTTGCGGAGCCTGCCGCATCTGCCTGGTGGAGGTGGAGCCGGGCAACCGTCTGGTGGCTTCCTGCATTACCAAGGTGCTCAACAACATGGTGGTCAAGACTGACAGCCCCATGGCGCTCAAGGCCCGCAAGACCAACCTGGAATTGCTCCTGGCTCGCCATCCTGCGGACTGCCTGGTCTGCGAGCAGGGCGGGGAGTGTGAACTGCAGGATGTGTCCTTTATGATTGGTACGGCAGGGCGCTTTACCGGAGAGCAAAATCGTATTGTCAAGATTTTTGGCGTGCAGCCCCTGGACTTGACCATTGACGATACCCGCACCATTATTGAACGCGACCTGAACAAATGTATTCTCTGCAAGCGCTGCATACGAATTTGCCATGAAATTCAAGGGGTAGGGGCAATCAACTTCTCTAACCGCGCCTATAAGATGGAGTTGGGAGCCTTTTATGGCCGGGCGCTGGATTGTGAGTTCTGTGGTCAGTGTGTGGATATCTGCCCGGTGGGGGCGCTGCTGAACAAGTTACCCAAGTATCGCGCCCGGGTCTGGCAGCTTACGCCGGTGAAGAGCACCTGTACTTACTGCGGCTGCGGCTGCACGCTGATTTTAAACGTTAAGGATAATGAACTAATCAAAATCAGCACCCGCGACGAGGTTGGCGTCAATAACGGCAACCTTTGCGCCAGGGGGCGCTATGGGTTTGATTTTGTCGGCAGCCGGGAGCGTCTGCGCTCGCCCTTGATTAAGGAAGACGGTGAGTTTAGGGAAGCCGGTTGGAATGAGGCCCTGACTTATACGGCCGACCGGCTAAAGGAAATTAAGGAGCGCTCAGGGGCGGAAAGTATCGCCGCTTTTGGCTCAGCCCGCTGTACCAACGAGGACAATTATCTACTGCAAAAGGTGATGCGGGCGGCCATCGGCACCCCTAATCTGGATAGTTCCGTGCGTCTGGAACACGCCCCGGCCCTGGAGGCCTTGACTAATTCCCTGGGTTGGCCGGCGGCCACCAATTCCATTGGCGATTTAGCTAATTCCAAGGCAATTCTGGTAGTTGAGGCTAATATTACGGAAAACCATCCCATTATTGGGCTTCAAATCAAAGCGGCGGTGCGCAAGCACAAGGCCCGCCTGCTCTTGATTGAGACTGAGCAGACCAAGCTGGAGAGCCTGGCGGAAATAACCCTGCACCCCCGGTTGGGTACGGAGGTAGCTTTGCTGAATGGCCTGGCCCAGGTCTTGATTGAGGAAAAGCTGCTGAACAAAGATTTTATTGCCCGGCAGACCGAAGGTTACCAAGAGTTGGCAGCGGCCTTGAAGAAATACACCCCGGTTTATGTGGAAAAAATTACCGGGGTGCCTGCGGAGCAAATCAAGGCGGCGGCTAAATTATATGGGGAAACCCAGCCGGCCAGCAGTTTCTTCGGAACAGGGCTTAGCCAGCGTCTGCAGGGTAAAGAAGCGGCGGCGGCCCTGGTTAATCTGGCGCAGCTTTGCGGGAATATCGGGGTTCCCGGCGGGGGCGTAAATCCCTTGCGGGTTCAGAATAATGTTCAGGGAAGTTGTGATATGGGAATGCTGCCGGATTATCTGCCCGGTTATCAGCCGGTGGGGGATGAGCAGGCACGGGCGCGACTGGAGGAATTGTGGGGGGTAAAGCTGCCAGCAGAGCCGGGCTTAAATATTAACGAGGTGTTTGCCATAGGCAAAAAGAGTAAAATCAAAGCCTTGTATGTGGTGGGGGAAAACCCGCTGCTGGCTTTTCCCCAAAAGAAGCAGGTTAAAGCGGTTCTGGAAAAGCTGGATTTGCTGGTGGTGCAGGATATTTTCTTGACCGAAACCGCTCAGATGGCCGATGTTGTGCTGCCTGGAGTAAGCTTTGCCGAAGCAGATGGCACCTTTACCAATACCGAGCGGCGGGTGCAGCGAGTCCGCCAGGCAATCTCGCCCCTGGCAGACTGCCGGCCAAGTTGGCGGATTCTGGCTGATTTGTCCCGGCACCTGGGTTACAATATGCCCTCTTATCAATCCGCCGCCCAGGTTATGGAGGAAATCGCCCAGGCTGTTCCTCTTTATGGGGGTATCAGTTACCGCCGTTTGGAGCAGGGCGGAATTCAGTGGCCCTGCCCGGAACGGGAACACCCCGGAACGGCAGTGCTTTACCAGGAGGGATTTCCCCGGGGCAAGGCCAGGTTTCAAGTAGTTGACTACCAGCCTATGCCTGAAGAGAGCCGGGAGTATCCCTATCTGGTCACCGTGGGTAAATACCATTCGGGAACCATGAGCCGTTATTCGCAGGCCCTGCTGGAAATTCGCATGGGATAAACCGGAGTAGAGCCTTTAGGCTCGTGTCCTTTCACGGGGCTGAAGCCCCTACTCCAAAAAGGGGCAGTTAAAATGCTAAAGTCTTATGAGTTGACCTTGTTCCCTTTATTGCAAGGCCTGAATAAGCAGGATTTGACAATCCTGGCGCAGCACGCCCAGATTAAACATTTTGCTGCGGGAACAATGATTTTTGAGGAGGACCATCCGGGGGGAGAGTTGTGTTTGATCAACGAAGGGGTGGTTAGAATTAGTCGTTTGATTCGGGAAGGAGAGAATCAGACCCTGGGCATCCTGGAAAAAGGTATGTACTTTGGGGCGATTTCCTTGATTGACGGCAAGCCTCATTCCGCTTCGGTGATTGCCGTTACCGACGTTACTACCATTCATATTCAACACCGGGATTTTGACCAGTTGGCGCAGGAAGACCCGGTTTGCGCCCTGAATCTCCTGCGGACAATCACGGCTTCACTTTGTTCCGTCCTCCGGCAGATGGATGCTAAGTTTATTGATATGGTGCAGTATGTGTCTCAAAATAAATAAGGGCACCTTGCAAAATGGCCTTTTCGTCCAATATCTGCGTTATGCTCAAAATTTAATCCTCGGAATATCAAACATATACCTGTGGTTAAATTTTTCGCATGCCTTGATCTTGAACGAAAATTCTCATTTTTCAAGGCACCCTTAATTTTTAAGGCTAGAGGTGCAGTCGTGGCTGCAGGTATCTGCAGCCTTTGGTGTCTTTGAGGCAAGAGTAAGGGCGGTCGTCTCTGACCGCCCTCCTCATTAGGGCCGACACAGAGGTCGGCCCCTACTTAGGGAGGGTAACGGCTATGGTTGACCAGGAAAGCATTCGCACGGTTCCTCTTTTTGCCGACTTGGATGAGCAGGGCTTGGCAGCCCTGTCCCAAATTGTTCAGCTTGTTACCTGTAAGAAGGGGGACTTCCTTTTTGACGAGACCACCCCGGAACCGCCACTGTATATTATCAAGGAAGGGGCTGTTCGCCTGGCCGAGCGGGTCAGGGGGAGCAAAAAACAAACCCTGGCCGTCTTACATGCACCCGAATTTTTGGGGGAGCTTTCCCTGCTGGACGGCAAGCCCACCCTGGCCAGTGCAGAGGCAATAAAGGATGCTCAACTCTGGGTAATTAAGCGGACTGACTTTGAGCGTTTTTTGGAAACCCACCCCGGCGCCGGTTATTTGATTTTAAAGGGTTTGGCCAAGAAGATTTGTGCCACTCTGCGCCATATAGACGAAGAATTCATTTATATGATTAAGTTTGTTTGGGAACTGGGAGCCAAGATTTGAGAGAGGGTTGTTAGTGAAAAGGCTGGTTAGCTGTTTCCTGGTGTTGAGTACAGTCACCTCTTTGTTGGTTGTCAATTCAAGCCTGGCGGCGGAGAAAAAAAGCGTTAATCAGCAATTGCTGGATTTATTAAAGCAGAAGAAGATAGTTTCCGAGCAGCAATACCGGGAATGGAACCGGCAGTTAAAGGAAGAGGAAAGTGAACGCCTTGCCCTGAGCTATGATAAGGGTCTGCGCCTGGAACCTCGGGGAGGAAAATTCAGCCTGAAAATAAACGGGCGCCTTGAGAGTGACTTTACCTTTCTTGAGGATGGACACCCGGGCGATGGCGGTTTCACCGTGCGCCGCGCCTGGCTGACCATAATCGGCAGGGGCTACAAATATTTCGGCTTCAAGCTGCAGCCCGATTTCAGCGGCCCCAACCGTATGCAGGACGCTTCCGTAGATATCACCTACTCCCCCCAACTGAAATTCCGCATCGGCCAGTTTAAAACCCCCTTCAGCCTGGACTGGGCTAATGCCTCCAAATACCGGGATTTTATGTTTCGCGCCTTGCCGGTTTTTAACCTCTCTCCTGACC
>QIFF01000336.1 GCA_003230635.1 bacterium
AGGCGCCGAGCCGATTTGAGCGCAGGCGTAGCAAGGCTACGTTGAGCATCAAATCGGTGAAGGCAACGCAGCCTCTGGGCCTTTCTGGGCAACCGACTTCCAGAATTAGGTGGTGGATTTGGGGTGACACTGCGGCAAAAAAGAGTTGACATTGACCGCCCTTAAATGGCATAGTTATTGGGCACAAATAGTGGACGTTTAAAAATGGAGTAAGTTGGTTATGGTCGAGCTTATAAGCCAGGGCGGCATACTAATGCTGCCCATTTTACTTTGTTCGGTACTGGCGCTGGCGATTAGTATTGAGCGCCTGATTAATCTTTCCGGGAGCAAGGTGCATCCCCCCGAGTTGGTGAGCAAGCTCAAGAAGCTGATTGGGGAGGGAAAGACCACCGAGACCCTGGCAATATGCGCCAACAGCAGCATCCCGATGGCCAGGATTGTGGAGGCCGGGATTTTAAAGCGGCAGCGAACCCGGGAGCAGGTCAAGGAAGCCATTGAGCACACCGGCAAACAGGAAGCCAGCAACTTGCACAAATACCTGGGGGTACTGGCCACCATTGCCAGCATCGCCCCCCTGCTGGGCTTACTGGGCACAGTCGCCGGCATGATCAAGGTCTTTCAGGTGATTTCCCACCAGGGAGTGGGCAACCCTTCCGCCCTGGCCGGGGGGATCTCCGAAGCCCTGGTTACTACCGCCGCCGGCCTGGTGGTGGCCATTCCCACTTTGGTCTCTCATAACTACTTCTTCAAAAAGGCCAACGGCCTGATTATGGAAATGGAAAACACCTCCATGGAACTGGTGGATATTTTGGAGGAGTAAAAAGAAATTCTTGACGGGATTAACAGGATTAACTGGATTTCTAATTTTGATGTTTCGGCCTGTCCCCAGGCCGAAACACTTTAAGGGTTGCGTAACCCTAATATCTTTCGGCTTGAGGACAAGCCGAAAGATCAAGTGAAACATGGCAAAACAAAAAAGTGATGTTTCAAGAGATGACCTAGTGCATCTTGCGGTGAATTCTATACCCAAAGAGGTTGCTGATGCTGCGCGCATTCTCCACAAAGCGCATGAAGACTATAATGTACCTTCTCGAAGCACCAACCATCAGGAGTTTAAGGCACTTAAGCTTCAAGCTGCTATTGTTCAATTTGAGTTTTGCTCTCTAATATGGCAATTCCTTATACTAGACAGGAATTCATTCGCACGCAAGGTAATTTTAAAGGATTTTATCCACAAGGTATACGAGTATGACAAAACTCTCAGGAAATCTCACCAAAAGCGTATGTGTGAACTTGCAAAGAAAAGAAATCTGCCTGCATTGGCCACGAAACTTGAGGAATCATCTCGGACTTGGCGTAAGCCCCTTGTTAAAATAGGTTGTTTTAAGGACATTCGAAACAAAACGGCGGGACATTATGACCAAGACATAGCCAAACAAGTGCAATTGATCGAGTCAATAGAAGAAGGCGCCTTTTTCCCAGTTTTCGAGGCATTTCTCTCGTTCGAGAAGGAAGGACTAGAAATCCTCAGAAGTATCGGGCTTGGTCTAAAACCCAGCAAAAACCAGAAAAGTTTCTAAAGGTTCCCTTATATTTTCTGCGGGAGGTTGGGTTAGTTTGAAGCTTACGAAATCCAAGGAAACGCCATGAACTTTTTACCCCAAGAACAACTCAAACCGGAATTGAACCTCGTTACCCTGCTGGACGTGGTGCTTTTGCTGCTGATTTTTTTCATGCTTACCACCAGCTTCGTACTCCAGTCGGGGATTGAGGTCAAACTGCCCAAGGCCGCCGCCACCCAGGTGAAATCCAGCAAGGAAATCACCATTACCGTCAGCAAGGGAAATCATATCTACCTCAATCAGAAAAAGATTGGTTTTGACGGGCTGCCCGCCGCCCTAAAAAACCTGCTTCAAGGCGACAAGGGAGAACAACTCTTGATTATACGTGCTGACAAAGAAGTGCTTCACGGGACAGTGGTCAAAATTATGGACCTGAGCAAACGCCTGGGAGTTGAGAAGCTGGCCATCGCCACCGAAGCCAGTCAATAGGGCACAAGGAGCCTGAAATAATGCAGCATTCGGACTTTGTCCATCTTCATTTGCATACCGAATACAGCCTGCTGGACGGGGCCTGCCGCCTGGATGCGGTGCTGGAGCGCGCCCATCAGTTTAAGATGCCCGCCCTGGCCATCACCGACCACGGCAATATGTTCGGAGCGGTTGAGTTCTATCTCAAGGCCCAGAAGAGGGGGATCAAGCCCATAATCGGCTGCGAGGTTTATATAGCCCCCAAAAACCGTTTTGAGAAATCCGGCGGCGGGATTGCCGAGACTTCCTATCATCTGGTTCTGCTCGCCAAAGACAGTATCGGCTATAAGAATCTAATCAAACTGGTCAGCGCCGGGTATCTGGAGGGGTTTTACTATAAGCCCCGCATTGATAAGCAGCTATTGTCCCAGCACGCCGAGGGGCTGATCGGTTTGAGCGCCTGTCTGAAGGGGGAAATCCCCCGCCTGCTCAGCCGGCAGGAAAGCGCCCGGGCGGAAAAAGTGGCTGATGAATACAGCCAAATCTTCGGCAAGGACAATTTTTACCTGGAGATACAGGAAAACGGCCTGCCCGAGCAGGATGAAGCCAATCAAGGGTTGCTCAAGCTGGCCCGGAAACTCTCCCTGCCCCTGGTAGCCACCAATGACTGCCACTACCTGAATGCGGAAGACCACCAGGCCCACGACATCCTCCTCTGTATCCAGACCGGCAAGACCGTAGATGACCCCAAGCGGATGCGCTTCTCCACCCAGGAGGTCTATTTTAAGTCCAGCCAGCAGATGCATGAACTCTTTGCGGAATTGCCTGAGGCCATTCGCAACACCATTGAGATTGCCGAGCGCTGCAACCTGGACCTGCCCTTTGACCAACTGCATTTGCCCCAGTACAAGGTTCCGGAAGGATATAGCCTTGACAATTACCTGGGAAAGCTGGCGAAAGAGGGGCTAAAAGAACGCTATCCCCAACTGCAGGATTTGCCGCCGGATGAGCCGATTGTTCAGCGCATGGAGCACGAGCTGGCGATGATTAAGAAAATGCAATACTCGGGCTATTTTCTCATTGTCTGGGATTTCATCCACTTTGCCCGCCAGCACGGCATTGCGGTAGGCCCGGGCCGCGGCTCGGCCGCCGGCAGCCTGGTATCTTACGCCCTGGGCGTCACCGATATTGACCCCCTCAAATACAACCTCCTCTTTGAGCGTTTTTTAAACCCCGAGCGGATCAACATGCCGGATATTGATATTGATTTTTGCATGGAGCGGCGGGACGAGGTAATTAACTACGTGAGCCAGAAATACGGCCGGCAAAACGTAGCCCAGATTATTACCTTCGGCACCATGGCCGCCCGCGGGGTAATCCGGGACGTGGGGCGCGCCCTGAATATGCCCTATGCCGAGGTGGACCGCATTGCCAAACTGGTGCCCAATGTGCTGGGCATCAACCTGGGCGAGGCCCTTAAGCAAGAAGAGCGCCTGCGTGCTGTAGAGCAAGACAGCGAAGAGGGCGCACTGCTAATGAAGACCGCCCGCACCCTGGAGGGGCTGGCCCGCCACGCCTCTACCCATGCCGCCGGAATTGTGATTACCCCCAAGCCCCTTACCGAATACCTTCCCCTCTATAAAAGCTCCAAGGGAGAAGTCATGACCCAGTATCCCATGGGGATGCTGGAAAAAATCGGCCTGCTCAAGATGGACTTTCTGGGGCTGCGCACCCTGACCGTAATTGAAAACGCCCTGAAATTTATAGAACAATCCAAACAAGTACAACTGGATATTGGAAATATCCCCATGGATGACCGTCAAACCTACGAGCTGCTGGGGGAGGCGCAAACAATCGGTATTTTTCAGGTGGAAAGCTCCGGCATGCGTGATTTATTGCGGCGCATGAAGCCGGACTGCTTTGAGGACTTGATTGCCCTGGTGGCCCTGTTTCGCCCCGGCCCCCTGGCCA
>QIFF01000248.1 GCA_003230635.1 bacterium
GGCGCCACCAATTTCTTGGGCTTGAATTTTCTGAGGTAGGCGGCGCTCTTCCAGTTATAGATGTTGAGATAGGGCCCGAGGATGATCTCCTTGCCTAACACCTTGAACCTGCTTTGCTTCAACAGGTTAAGAAACCCCAGCATGTTGATCTCGATACCATCAAAGAGGTCGTAGATGTCCTTTACGTAATCAAATTCCTTGGCGGTGGTGCATAAGGCCAGAGTGGAGTAATACGCCTTGATTCCCTTCTTGTTGAGTGCGCCCACGATAGTCTGGAAATCATCCCGCCTAAGGATGTTGCGCATATGGCAAATAGTCTCGCCGATATAAACCGAGTCCACTCCGCTGTCCGCTATTTCATCGCAGTAGAAATCCATCAAGCGCTTTTTGCCCCAGTTGAAAGGGGCCGGGCCAATTGAAATTTTAATCTCCTTGCTCACGTTTTTTGCCTCCTTGTTCTATCTGCCCAAATACGGGCCAACCGAGGGACCCATTTCCTGGAACATATGGGCTATTTGCGCTCCCCATTCCGGTTTCGTTCCATATCTTTCCGGATTGGAATAGTATAAGTCAATCGCCTCCCGCATAACCCTGGTAGCCTCCCTTGAATATGCCGAGGGCCGCTGCCGCCCCTCAATCTTGAAGGCCCCTACTCCTATTTCAACAAGCCGGCTCAATATCCCCAAGGTGTTCAGAATCACGTTATCATGCATAGCGTATCCCTGAGCGCCGACGGATGTATTTATGAACTGGCCCTTGCATACGTGCCTTTTATTTACAATAAAACTATTATCCCAGCCATCCTTGCGGCTCTGTACCAGGTCACACCCCTTGTGCCCCTTACACTCATGAATCGAATCACTGCTTTTACAACCCTCAAGCTTGTTCAGGGCGACATTGTTCAAAAATAGGGTAACATCCTGGTTGTCTTCTTTGAAATCCAGAAACTTGGGCGAAGTGCACACCCCCTTGGTGTTGGTGGACTCGCCGGTTATGTATTGGGAGAGGTTGCAGCGGCCTGGATAGCTGGTACAAAGCGAGCCTAGGGCGAAAACCTCAATCTCCACCGAGGTGTTTTTCACAATCTGTTGGATTTCTTCAACATTTAATACCCGGGGCAAAACCACGCAATCTACACCGAAATTGTCCTGCCAAAAATTTATCACCTCGGCGTTGGAAGAGCCGGTCTGCACACTACAATGGATCGATAAATCAGGGTGATTCTTACTGATATACTCCATATTGGCCATATCGGCAACAATAACCGCATCCACCCCCAGCTCTGCCGCCTGGTCGATGGATTGAAAGGCTGCTTCCAACTCCTCCTTCTGCGGGTAAGAGTTGATTACCACATAGAGCTCCTTACCCTTTTTATGGGCCAGCCTGACCGCCTGTTTTGCGTCCTCATAGCTTAGATTCAACCCGCTGAAGTTCCTGAGATTGGTGGGTGAGGCAAAACCGATATAAACTGCATCCGCCCCCTCGTTCAAAGCTTCCTCAACGGCTAGCAGGTTGCCTGCCGGAGCTCTTAATTGTACTTTTTTCATCTTTCTCAAATCCTCCTTCTTCGCTGGATTAGCCAAGGTAGCCGCAAGCTTTTAGCTTGCGCCGGGCAGTGCCCGGTGACAATTTTAACCGTAACGTTGCCCCACTGAGAGAAATGTTAGCTCCAGCTGGTAACGTTGCATTAAATTTGCCGCGGTGCTAACCGCTCGCAGGCTGAAGCCTGCGCCTACCAATTCAAAGTGTTGAATGAACAAACTAGGAGTGCAATTCTAGTGCCTAAAGAACTTTCTTAGATTGGCAAGCAATAATATTTGCGCTGTAGTTCATAAATTACAACAAGTTATTCTTGCAAAGACTTTTCTGAGCAGGGGTGAATGCTGAGAAAATCTTTCTTCGCCTGAGCTAAAAAAACCAATATCTTGTAAAAGAAATTATGAAAAATTAAGTTAACTAATTGAAAAACCAGCCCAATATGCGACAATTACATAATTTGTAATTATTACAATATTTGTAATTTGAGCCGCCATCCACAGTTTTGGCGACAGCCTCATTCATGCAACCTTGCCCCCTTTTATCTTTCTTGGCTAAACATAACTACTTCTTCCGAGTCCTCTCAATGGCTTGACAAAGCTACTCTTGTTATGTAAATTGGTTACAATCTCTTAAAATGAAGTCACAGGTAGGACAGGGAACTGCCGGGAGGATGAAGAATTGGCCAGCGATAAGAAAATTTCTAACATTAAGCGCTTGAGACAAATAGTCAACGCCTTTGTAAAGCATGGCCTGGGGGATATGGTTAAATTGAGTGGGCTGGACACCTACATATCCATAGTAAGGCGTGTGTCACTGAAGAAAGCCAGTGAGGAAAAGGTGAGATTTACCCGCCCGCAGCGTATGGTGATGGTTTTTGAGGAACTTGGCCCTACTTTTATAAAACTGGGACAGATTCTGAGTACCCGAAAGGATCAACTGCCGAAAGAGTATGTTGTTGAGTTCGAAAAACTTCGGGATAAAGCCAAGCCTCTACCATTTGAAGATATGGATACGGTTTTTAAAGCAGAGTTTGGGAAAAGCACTCTGGAAACCTTTGATTATATAGATAAAACCCCCATAGCGTCAGCCTCCATCGGGCAGGTGCATGTGGCCCGGCTTAAAACGGGTGAAGAGGTTGTGGTTAAAATCAGAAAACCAGGCATTGAGCACGTCATAAATGCCGATATAAAGATACTGTATTTTGTGGCTAATCGAATAAAGAAGATGCTGCTTAAAGAGAATGAATTATTGAATCCCCCCGAGATTGTAAAAGCCTTTGAGGTGATGATAAAGAATGAACTTGATTTTTGCATGGAAGGAAGAAATATTGAACGTTTTCAACACAACTTTAAGGATAAAACGAATGTGCATTTCCCAAATGTATATTGGGAGTATTCTTCAATGCGTGTTCTGGTGATGGAAGAGATAAAGGGAATCCCTGTCGGAGAGGTAGTACGTTTGAGAGAAAATGGCCATAATTTAAATAAAGTTGCTCATACCATTTTCCACCTTACCTTGAAGCAAATGTTTATCGACTCTTTCTTTCACGCCGACCCTCATCCCGGAAACTTTATCATTATGGAAAACGATGTGGTGGGAATAATTGATTGCGGCATGGTGGGATTTATGGAAGAGGATTTTGTAAATTCTTTCATGGACTGTTTTGTGGGTATCTTTTTGAAAGATTATGACTTAGTGGTCAGGGGGTATATGCTGATCGGGACTATCACCGAAGATATTGACGTCACGGCCTTTAAAAACGACATACGAAACTTTGCGGAGCACTACATGAGTATGTCTCTCACCAATAGTAGCAGCATCGGCGCAATTCTCGATGACGGCATAGCCGTTGGGGTACGCAACAAGATGAAAATTCCCGCTGCCATGCTTTTTACCAGCAAAGCACTCATACTGGTTGAGGGAACTGTAAGGAAGATAGACCCTTCCTTTGATTTTATCGGCCACAGCACCAAGTTTGCCCAAAAACTCATTGCAAAGAAGAAATTTGAGCCTAAGAAACTTATTGCCGATACTCTCAGTTTTATTTCAGGAATGTCCGATCTGTTTCAGACACTTCCCCGGCAGACTGCAAAAATCCTGTCAATAATGGAAGACCAGAAAATGGGCATGAACCTAAACATACCGGCCATGGAGGAATTCAACAAAAATTTTAGCGCCTTCGCCGCCTGTATCGCCTTGGGGGTTATATCAGCAGGATTGGCCGTAGGGGGTTCCCTTGTCATTCACGCCAGAATCCCTCCCCTCTGGCACGGCATATCAATGTTTGGTCTTTTTGGATATCTAATGGCTGTGGTGGTAGGCCTGTGGGTAGTTTACTTGTTCGCTAGAAAAGACAAAAAAGACTAGGGCACCTTGAAAAATGGCCTTTTCGCCCAATCTCGGCGTTATGCTCAAAATTTAATCCTCGGAATATCAAACATATGCCTGCGGTTAATTTCGCATGCCTTGATCTTGAACGAAAATTCTCATTTTTCAAGGCACCCTATATGGATAAAACCTCAGCGGAAATTAACAAACTGCATATCAATCTTTAAATCCTTGTCCTTTAATAATGCCATAATTTCCTGCAAGTCATCCCTCTTTTTGCCGCTGACCCGCACCTGGTCCTTTTGTATTTGGGCCTGAACCTTGAGTTTAGTCTGCTTTATAATTTTCACAATTTCCCTGGCTTTTTCTGTAGGGATTCCCTGCTGAAGGCTAATCTTTTGCCGCACCATCCCCTTGGCTGCGGATTCAATACTCCCAAACTCCAGCGCCTTTAAAGAAATCCCGGATTTAAACAGGCGCGTCTTTAAAATATCAACTAAACTTTTAAGGTGATAATCATCATCAGAAAGAACAAGCAAAGTGTGCTCTTCCAGGCTGATGTCGCTTTTCGTTCCCTTGAAATCAAAGCGCTGGTGCATTTCTTTAGTCGTCTGCTGGATTGCGTTTTTAACCACTTGCATATCAATCTGGCAAGCGATATCAAACGAATTATCTTTAGCCATAAAAACCTCCCGAAGTTTTTAGTACAAATTATTCATCCTGTTATCCTATATTACAGAAACCCAGCCTGTTTTACAAGCCTTTCTCGGACACAGGTAACAGAGTTGACAAACCATACTAAAGATAATAAAATACCCTGGCGAGCAAATCCGTTTTTCTAAAGGCCTAAGTTTATGAAATTGGGGATTATTGCCGACACCCACGATAATCTGGAGGCAATTCAGCGAGCGGTGGAGTGCTTCCAGCAGCAAGGAGTGGGACTGGTTCTCCACGCCGGTGATTTAGTGGCGCCCTTTGCCTTGAGAGCCTTTAGCGGGCTTACCGCCCCTTTGTGGGGGGTTTTTGGTAACTGCGATGGGGAAAAAATCTCTCTCTTGCGCACTGCCAAGCAACTGGGTTACAGCCTGCATTCCTCCCCTCACCACTTTGAACTGGAAGGGAAAAAAATTCTGCTGATGCATGAGC
>QIFF01000352.1 GCA_003230635.1 bacterium
CATCAAGGCGGCGGCGCCTGTTACCCAAAGCGTGCCCTTGCGCTTGAGTTTTATATCTTTCAAAAACAAGTTGCACATTACCGGCACTAAAGTAAGGGCGATGAAAACCGAAGCAATCAGGCAAAAAGTCTTGGTCCAGGCCAGGGGCTTGAATAATTTACCCTCCTGGCTTTCCATGAAAAATACCGGGACGAAAGTAATAATAGTGGTCATGATGGCGGTCAGCACCGCACCGCCTACCTCGGAGGCCGCTTCATAGACCACTACCAGGCGTGATTTAGAGCCATCGGTTTCGGTAAGGTGCCGATAAATATTCTCGGTCATGATAATGCCCATATCCACCAGGGTGCCGATGGCGATCGCGATCCCTGACAAGGACATGATGTTGGAGTCGATTTTTAAGTTGTACATGGCGATAAAGGCTAGGAGTACCGCCAAGGGCAAAGTCACGCAGATAATCAACGAGCTGCGCAAATGAAGCAGGAAGAGAACCACTACGCAAACGGTAATCAGCATTTCCCCGGTCAGCGCTTCTTTGAGCATATCAATGGTTTCATGAATCAGGCCGGTGCGGTCGTAAAAGGGCACAATCTTTATCCCCTGGGGCAAGCCGGGCTCAATCTCCTTGATTTTTTCCTTGACTCTTTTAATCACCGCCAGAGGGTTCTCTCCATAGCGCATGGTAACCACACCGCCGACCACTTCAGTTCCTTCTTTGTCTAACGCCCCCCGGCGAAAGTCAGGCCCCAAACTCACCGTCGCCACATTTTTGACAAAGATCGGCGTGCCTTCCGTAGCCTTAACCACCACGTTTTCTATATCCTGCACCGTCTTGACGAACCCCACCCCGCGGATGATGTATTCCATGCCGTAGTTTTCCACCACCTTGGCCCCGACGTCAATATTGGAGCGGCGCACCGCCATATAAACATCGGAGAGCTTAACCCCGTGCGCCAGCATTTTGTTGGGATCGACATCGACTTGATACTGCTTGACATAGCCCCCGACCGAGGCCACCTCTGATACTCCATGGACGGCGTTTAACTGGTAGCGGACATACCAGTCCTGTATAGAGCGCAGCTGCCCCAGATCATAGCCCTCACCCTCCACGGTGTACCAGAAAATCTGTCCCAGGGCGGTAGCGTCCGGCCCCAGTATCGGCACCACACTATCGGGCAGCCACTGTTGGGCCACGTTCATCCGCTCCAACACCCGCGAACGCGCCCAGTAAAAGTCTATATCATCCTCAAAAATTATATAGATTGTTGAAAAGCCAAAGCCGGAAAAGGAACGGATTACCTTGACCCCCGGCACCCCTTCCAGGCTGATGGTCAAAGGATAGGTAACCTGATCTTCCACCGTCTGGGGGTCACGGCCCGGCCAGTCGGTAAAAACGATTGACTGGTTCTCCCCAATATCCGGGATGGCGTCCACCGGAATGTTGGTCAGGGAATACCAGCCCACCCCCAGCACCACCAGGGTCAGGACAAAGACCACAAATGAGTTTTCCAGACAGTAGCGAATTAGTTTATTTATCATGAGTTAATCCTTCAGCAACTCGCCGCAGCCAAGCATCGACGAACCATAATAGGGGTTTTTAGTCTCTTTGCCGGATTGCAGCCAATAAGCGGGCACCATGGAGCAATAAAATTTATAGGCTGTCTGCGCTCCCGTTTGGCCCTGATAAAAGTCTTGCCGCAGGGAAATCATTTCCTTGGAAACGACCTGAAATCCCTGGCGGGCCGTCTCAATGTTTTTCAGTTCCCAGGTAGCGAGGGATTTTTCCAGTTTGTCCAACGCCATTTTAAAATGCTTGCGGTGAGCGTCGGGTAAATGCCGCGCCTGTTCAGCCAGGTTTGGGATTTTATCTTGCAACCGCTTGCGCATATCCGCAAGCCCGTCCAGCGAATCCCGGGCCAGCGCTTGTTGAGCCTCGTAGTAGGACGGCAGCAACTCGCTGATGGCATTAACCACCCCGGCGGGGACTTGCAATTTGGATTTGCGTTTCTTCTTGCCCTTATACGAAGCCTTCGGTTTTGACTTACCCCCGCCGTGTCCCATAGCGGCGTGAATATCAATCGCCGAGCCTTCCGGAAACATCAAGCTTGGTTTACCCGCCAACTGCATTTGGGAATCAATTAAAAAATTGCCCGAAGTTACCACTATCTCACCCTCTTTCAGCCCCTCGAGTATCGGATAATACCCTCCGGCCGCCGGGCCTAACTTAACCTCCCGGGGGCTGTATTTGCCCGGGGCCAGTTCCACATACACCAGCTTGCGCGGGCCTGTATCCAGCACCGCGCTGCGGGGAATAGAGAGCAAACCCGGGCCGTGACTCGGCTCATGGGGAGTAAAATCGCCCACTACGCCTCCAATCGGCTCCAAATCCATGCCGCAGATGGGGCACTTGCCTGGTTTGTCCCGAATAATTTCCGGATGCATGGGACCCATGTATTTTCCTTCCAAGCCGGCTACCACCACCTGGCCGGCCTCGTTAATCTGTACCTTGATGCGGGCGTTGGCGTACATTCCGGGACGCAGGCGCCCGTCAAGGTTAGGTACGTTTACCCGTACCTTAACGCTTCTGGTCTTCTCGTTCAAAAAGGGGTCTATAAAAGTGACCGTACCCTTAAATATCTCCCCGGGGTAAGCTTCAGTATCTATTGCCACCGACTGGCCGAATTTAATCCAGGCCAGGTCATACTCATAAATATCCAGGTAAAACCACAGATGCGACAAATCGGCGATGGTGTAAAACCGTTCGCCAAGCTTTACATACATCCCTTCAAAAGCTGTTTTGTGAATTACCGTCCCGCTGATGGGGGCGTAAATCGTCAGATGGGTTTGCACCTCTCCTTTACTCTCAATTTGATTGAGCTGCTTTTTGGTAATTCCGTAAAGAAGCAACTTGTCACGGGATGCCGCCAGGGTATTTTTTGCCATTACAGCTATTTGGGAGGACTGCCCCTTCATCCGCCGCCAGTCGCGCAGCGCCAGCAGATACTCTTCCTGGGCGCTCATCAACTCCGGGCTGTACAACAAGACCAGGTGCTCTCCCTTTTTTACCCGGATGCCGGTAAAATCGGCAAACATCTTGTCAATCCGCCCCCCAATCCAGGCGGCTACATAAGCCACACTGCTCTCGTCGTAATCCATCTTGCCCACGGTGTAGATTTCCTTGCTCAAGGGGCGGTGAGATACTTTGCTTGTAGCTATGGCAGCTAACACCTGGGCTCGCTTGCCCAGCTTCAAGGACACCTCTCCCCCTTCATCCCCGGCATCGCCGTCGGCATAGATAGGGATTAAGTCCATCCCGCAGATGGGGCATTTGCCCGGCCCGGCCTGCTTAATCTGCGGGTGCATGGAACAAGTCCAGTGTTCGACCTTTCTCTCTTTCTTGGCAGTTTGGGCATTAGATGTCTGGCCTGTAGGAGGAGAGGTAGGCGCAAACAAGTAACCTAGCCCGATCCCTATAACCAACGCTACTGCTAGAATTTTCCAATTAGATTTTACGAAAGCGTTCATGTTAATCACCCCATTTACTACTTTTTGGTGTGGGCGTCCTTTTTGTCTTTTTTCAGAGGAATGAGCTTCATGCCGCATTTGGGACACTTACCCGGTTTGTCCGATTTGACTTCAGGACACATAGAGCAAGTCCAAACCTGGTGGGCATCATGTTTGGACTTATCTTTCTCAGAAGCCTCATGATGATGTTCTGAGTCGTGCTGCTCATGCTGCTCATGGTTGCTGTCGTGCTCCATGCCCCACACTGAATTGATACCTAACCCTAAAACAAGAGCTGCGGCAATTACTGCAAAATTAAATATTCTCCGATACATAATTCTTCTCCTTTGTTGTTAAGTGTTTAGTTGCTGGCTGGCTTTTCCTTGTGATCCCGGATTATTCATAAATCCACGGCAAACATTAATAATGTTATATGAATACATCCACTTACAAAATAACCCTCAAAAAACAAATTTTTTAT
>QIFF01000152.1 GCA_003230635.1 bacterium
GCTGCTAAGCTTAGCCAACCAACACCTGGAGTTGGAAGCAATCCTGGCCCTGGCCCGCCGGGCTTCCCCCCTCCCCGTTTTTACCCCTCGTTTATTTGCCCAACCGTCCGCCGGCCGGCGGGTAAAGTTGGCGGTGGCTAAGGATAGGGTTTTTCATTTCTACTATCAGGACAACCTGGATTTGCTCCGCCACTGGGGAGCGGAACTGATTTACTTCAGCCCTTTGCAGGACAAAAACCTGCCCCCCGGCAGTTGCGGGGTCTATCTGGGGGGTGGGTATCCCGAGCTTTTTGGCCAAGAATTAAGCGCCAATACCTCTCTCCTGGCCGATTTGCGCCAAGCCCATCAGAAGAGAATGCCAATCTATGCCGAATGCGGGGGACTGATCTATCTCAGCCAGGGATTATCCACTGGAAACGGCAATTATTATCCCCTGCTGGGGCTTTTATCCGCCAAAGCGCGCCTGTTAAACAAGCGTCAGGCCCTGGGATATGTGAGGCTGAAGGTCTTGCGGGATAACCTGCTCAGCCTGGAGGGAGAGAGCTTACGAGGGCATGAGTTCCACTGGTCTGTCTTAGAGGGATTAGCCCCAAATACCGCTTACGCTTACGCTTTGAGTGATACCCGCGGTAAAAACCGCGGTCTGGACGGTCTGATGGGGCCCAATTTATTGGCATCCTATGCCCATCTGCACTTTGCCTCCCATCCAGCCCTGGGGCAGCGCTTCCTGCAAGCCTGCCGGCGCTACCAGGAAACCATTTCATGAAACCCAAAACCATTCAAGACGTAGGAGAACACGGCTTACTCCAGCTCATTCGCCAGCGCTGGGGGAAAACCGCCCCCGGGCTGGTGGTGGGCATGGGGGATGACGCCGCCGTGTTTGAGCTGGATGCGCAGCGGCAGGGGTTGGCCACCTGCGATTTGTTGATAGAAGAGATACATTTTGAACGTTCCTGGATAAGCCCTTGGCAATTGGGATATAAAAGCCTGGCCGTCAATTTAAGTGACATCGCCGCTATGGGAGGCATCCCCCGTTTTGCCTTGATAAGTTTGGCCTTGTCCCCCCGACTGCCCCTCTCCTGGCTGGAGGAATTTTACCAGGGGATGGGGGAACTGGCCGAGCGCCGGGGGGTGGTAATTGCCGGGGGGGATACCTGCTCCTCGACAAAAATAATCATCAATATAACGGTACTGGGCGAGGTGCAAAAAGATGAATTGCTGCTGCGTTCCGGGGCTAAGGTGGGCAACCAAATCCTGGTAACCGGGACCCTGGGGCAGGCGGCCGCCGGCCTGGCAATCCTGCAAACAAACCAGGCAACAGCAGCAGACTCTCCCCTAATCCAAAAACAGCTTCAGCCGCAAGCGCGCTGTCAAGAGGCACTGGTCATTGCCGCTTCGGGTTTAGCTACCGCCATGCTGGATTTAAGCGACGGCCTGGCCGCAGATATTCCTAACTTGACCCAATCAAGTCAAGTAGGCGCCAGGGTCTGGCTCAATCGCCTCCCCATATCCAGCTACCTAAAGGAGCGCGCCCCCGGTCTGGGAAAAAGGGCGCAAGAGTTGGCCCTCTGCGGGGGAGAGGATTACGAATTGCTCTTGACCGCCCCCCCTTCTGCGGTCGCCCCCTTGCAAAAGGCGCTGGCGGATTGCAACTGCCCGCTGACCGTGATTGGAGAAATCCTACCTGTGCAAGACGGCCTCCAACTACTTGATGTCCACAATAATCCCCAACCCTGGCCTCAGGGGTATCAGCACTTCCAATAAAATTATGCGCATCCTTCACTTATTTTCTAAGGTATCAGATTTTATAGATTTTCTTAACACTAGGCCTTATCAAACTTTCGCAGCTTTTTATAGCCTTTGTGCCTTATTTGTAATCATATCAGTCCAGCCCAGAATAAAATTGGGATCACACATTATAAAAGGCGACGCTTTTTATTATTACGCTTATGCTCGTTCCCTCTTGTTTGACCACGATGTTAATTTCGAAAATGAGTATGAGGATTTTGGTCCAATGGTCTTTGACCAAAGTCTGCTCAGGGACCCCAACAATATTTGGCAAAAGGAATATGGCCCCTACCCCAGAAATGTCTTCGCTATGGGGAGTGGAATCCTTTGGATGCCTTTTCTAATAATTGCCCATATGGTTACTTGGTTTGCCAAAACCCTTGGTTTTGGCCTTACTACGGATGGGTATTCTATATTATACGAATGCGCCGTTGGTATAGCATCGTGTTTTTATTCATTCATTGCTTCTATGTTTCTGTATCAAATCGCTCGCATTCGTTTTAGTAAGAGAGCCTCTTTTGGGGCGGTACTTTTTTTCTGCACAACTTCTGCATGGATATGCTATGTAATTTATGAAGCCGCCTACAGTCACGCGGGCGAACTTTTTACCTCTTCTCTCGTATTTTGGCTTATTTTACGCTATTCGGATTTCAACAAAATAAGTTACAAACAGGCATTTCTACTCGGTACAGCAATAGGCTTGGCAACACTGGTTCGTTGGCAGACAGTATTGTGGGGGATTATACCCTTTACTCTCTGTTGTATAGCGTTATCCCACGCCCGCACTAAAAAACCGATTTTAATTAAAGCAGTAGTGCTTTTGGGGGGAAGCATCTTAGTATTTTCTCCTCAATGTTTCGCTTGGAAAGCCATTTATGGAAAATATCTTCTAATTCCTCAAGGTAACTCGTTTTTAATCCCTCGCATTCTCCCTTTCTTTTACGTGCTTTTCAGCAACAATCACGGTATGTTTTTCTGGCATCCAACAACACTTATTGCTTTTGGGGGAGTAATCTGGTTTCTTTACACAAATTTCAAATTAGATATAGGTGAATTTAGGGTTATCCTGCTTGGTGTAATAGTGTTTCTCCTTATGACATTTGTGAATGGCATGGCTGGTGATTGGTGGGCAGGAGGGTCCTTTGGTATGCGGCGTATGATCTGTACATATCCTTTACTCACTTATGGCCTTGCAGCGCTTTTGGACAACAAAAACCTTTCAGGAAAAAACATATTCTATGGTTGGTTAGTCTTCTCCGTTTGGAATGCTACTTTGCTTGTAATATGGATATTTCACCTGGGCGGTAGATTATTTCCTCACTAATGAACAAAAAATTGTTGGATTTTGCCCCTTGCCCCAGCCTACCAACCTTTCCAAAAAGCAAAAGCTAAAAAATTCCCTGCCACATGATTGCCATTGCCCCAGGAATGTGTTACAATTTTCTCATAAAAATTCTAACTCGCGGGGAGTAAGCGCCAGGTGGACTTGGACAAAGAACTTCACAGCCTGATTAAGTTGGTCAGTAATGTAACTGACGCCCATACTGCCTCCCTGTTCTGGTTGTCCCCGCAGGGAAACGAGTTGGCCCTGCGCAGCTTTCATACCCTGAGCAAACACCTCAAGCCCGAGGTTAAAATTGAGCTGGGCAGCGGCTTGATCGGCTGGGTAGCCCGCCAGGGCAAGTCGGTCAATGCCTCCCCCTTCAAGCACGACCCCAAAACCCTACAGCTTTACACGCAAGAAGAAAATATAAAATCCTTCCTGGCGGTGCCGGTAAAGGTAGGAAAACAGACCAAGGGAGTCCTGTGCGTGGACAGCAAGAAGGGCTTTTTCTTTACCACCAAGGTTGAGAAGATCCTGCACGGGTTTGCCGATTACTTCAGCCAGTTGATTCAGCGCGATTCTGAACACCAGATTACCAGAGAACAGGCCAACGGATACCTGCATCTTTACAACCTTTACCAGGGGCTAAACGGCTTTCACAAGGAAAACATCTTTGATTTACTGATCAGCATTTCACGTCAACTGTTTGATTTTAATAGCTGTCTGCTCTCCACCCTTGATGAGGGCAAGCGCCGGCTAACGGTAAGGCTGATTGAAGGCGGTGATGCTTCCCCCCGTATCCTGCAAAAGAAGTTTCCCGCCCAGGAGGGAGTGGCCAGCCTGATTTTGCGCACCAAAAAACCCCTCCTG
>QIFF01000355.1 GCA_003230635.1 bacterium
ACCAGATATGAAAAGCTGGATCGCAACTTTATTGGCATGATTACTTTGGTATGTTCCTATATCTGGTTGCTATGATTGTTAACAGGCCCTAATAACCACAAGCTATATTTTGGTACATTTATTTGTTTGGAGAAAACTAGTTGAAGATATGGGTTGATGCAGATGCCTGCCCCAGGGTTATTAAAGAGATTTTATTTCGTGCCGCCGAGAGATTAGAGGTGACCGTAATTTTACTGGCCAATAGCGCCCTGCAAACTCCTCCATCCCCTTACATTGAAAGCATTCAGGTATCCGCTGGTTTTGATGAGGCAGATAAAGAAATAGTCCAGAAAGTACAACCAGGCGATTTGGTCATTACAGCAGATATTCCCCTTGCCGCTGAGGTTATTAAAAAAGGTGGCTATGCGCTTAACCCCAGAGGGGAATTGTATACGGAAGATAATGTTTACGAATACCTGGCTATGCGTAATTTAATGCAGGAACTTAGAAGCGGCGGAGACGTGACTGGTGGCCCGCCGCCCTTTGGCATGAAGGATCGTCAAGCTTTTGCTAATCAACTTGACCGGTTTTTAGCAAAACAGTTTTCTCATTGATTAAGGAACTTCCTGCATGAAAGTGTTATTTGTAACCGACTTGCATGGATGCCAGTGGAAGTATGAAAGGATATTAGAAGTAGCAAAAGAACTTCGAGCAGATGTAGTAATCAATGGCGGTGATATGCTGCCAAAAGATGGCAGCTTGTTTTCACAAGATAAGTTCATTACCGAATATCTTGACGATTACTTTGCCCAATTCAATTCCGCTGGGATTTATCATCTTTCCTACTTGGGAAACGATGACCTCAGGATTTTTGATGGACTGTTTGAGGAAACCTGTAATAAGCATGACCTGCCCCCCGAAAACTGGACCAGTTTTTGAAACAGGATTCGTGCTATGATTGGAAAAGAGAGGAGGAACGGGATGGGCAGGAAGGTTTATTCGGCAGAACAGATTATCGGGAAGTTGAGAGAGGCGGAAGTGTTGTTGTCTCAAGGGGATACGATAGGGGTGGTCAGCCGCAAGCTGGGTATCTCTGAGTTTACCTATTATCGCTGGCGCAGAAAATATGGCGGGATGAGGGTTCCTCAGGCTAAGCGTCTGAAACAAGTGGAGAAGGAAAACACCCGCTTGAAGAAGCTGGTGGCGGATTTGTCCCTGGATAACGCTATTTTGAAGGAGGCGGCCAAGGGAAACTTCTGAGCCCGGCCAAAAGGCGCCGGGCGATTGAACATGTGTGTGCTGAACTGGTGGTTTCTCAGCGAAAAGCTTGCCGGGTGTTGGGCCAAGGCAGGTCCACTCATAGGTATCGCCAGAAAATCCCTGACGATCATGAGCGGCTGATTGCCCGTATAGTCGAATTAGCCGGCAAATACGGCCGTTACGGATATCGGAGGATTACAGCGTTGTTACAGCAAGAGGGCTGGCAGGTGAACCATAAGCGCATAGAGCGGTTGTGGCGACAAGAGGGGTTGAAGGTGCCTAAAAAGCAGCCCAAGCGGAGTCGATTGTGGCTAAATGACGGCTCTTGCCTGCGTGAGTGGATTGCACGGGAGCTCTTGACATTCCCGCTAGTAAGAACTATACTTAAAAGTAAGAAATCAATCATGAGGTATGTATAAAATGTCAGTTTCAGTCATGACCTCCAAAGGTCAAATCACAATTCCCAAAGAAGTGCGGGAATTGCTTAAGCTCAAACCCGCTGATAGAGTTGTGATTACAATCGAAAGAGACCATGCTGTCTTAAAACCTGTCCACGGCAATATCCTCGACTTGGGCGGCTCAATTAAAATCCCTGCCAGAGAAAAGCCCATTGACTTTCAGAAAGTAAGAAATAAAGTACAGAAAACCGTTGCCCAAAAAGTTGCGGAAGAAACCAAGTAATGAAAAGCTCGTTTATAGACACCAACATCTTTTTGCGCTTTCTCACCGCCGATGATAAAGGGAAGTACGCCAAATGCAGGCAGTTATTTGAAAAAACGGTCAGCGGCAAAGAACTACTGGTTACTTCTGAGATGGTGATTGCGGAAGTAGTCTGGACGCTCCTTTCCTTTTACAAAGTCCCAAAACAAGAGGTGATTGAGAAAGTATCCATCATCCTCAACACCCCAAACCTCAAGGTAGAAAACCAAAAAATCCTCACAGACGCACTGGCAATCTACAGCATAAAGAACATCAATTTTATTGACGCTTACAATTCAGCCTACATGCGGCATAAGAAGCTGGATAAAATCTACTCTTACGATACCGATTTCGACAAGATAGAACTCCTCAAAAGAGCAGAGCCCTGAAAATATCACTCCCGATAATAATGCTTAACAATTCCGGCGATATGCACCTTGCGTGTGCGGACATTGATAAAAAACAGCACATGAAAAGTCCTCGGCCCCAGCAAAGTCCAGACGGTTTTGGTAAAAAAATCGCAAGCCCACAGCGTCTTGAAATGCCGCTTGATAAAATCATCCCAGCTGCCCTTTTTCTGGATTTGGTATATTATCAACTTTGGTTTTGGTTAATTTAACATTCATCGCTTACGCCATATTTAAAATTAGTAGACCATTAGTAGACCAAAAATTTAAAACAAGGCAAATCGGCTTCAAACTCGACACTCCATTTAATCAATAAGTTAACGATGTGAGCTCCCCCCAATTTTGCCGACTGTAGTTAGATTGTAGTCCGGGGTTAAAACCTTTACAGCAGAGCGCAGTCTTTCCGGGCTAAGATGAGCATATCTTTGGGTCATCTTAATGTCTTTATGTCCGACTAAAGCTGCCACTGTGCGCTGGGCGTAAAATCTAGGGTGCTTTGAAAAATAAGAATTTTAGTTAAGATCAAGGCATGCGAAAAATTTAACCACAGGCATATGCCTGATATTCCGAGGATTAAATTTTGAGCATAACGCAAATATTGGGCGAAAAGACCATTTTTCAAGGTGCCCTAAAGAACCCCCTGCTTCCGCATGGGCTATCCAGGATTTTGTTTTCATGATAGAACTCTCCCGGGTCAGCTTCAGCTATCATACCCCCCAGGGCTTGCTGCCGGCGGTCAAGCGGGTCAGTCTTCGGGTGGAAGAGGGTGAGTTTATCGTCTTGCTGGGGGCAAATGGCTCGGGCAAGTCCACCCTGTGTAAGTTGATTGCCGGCTTGCTTGTCCCCCAGGCCGGTGAGATTAACGGCAGCTTGAGCCCAGATGAATTGCGTCCCCTGGCAGGCCTGATGCTGGCCAATCCCGAGGATCAACTGGTTTGTCCCCTGGTAGAAGAGGAAGTTGCCTTTGGCTTGCAGAATTTGGGAGTGCCTCACCCATCCCTGATTGAACGCATTCAGGAAAGCCTGGAGCTTCTGGGGCTTGCTCCTTTGCGCCGTAAGCTAACCCATCTGCTATCCGGTGGTGAGCAGCAAAAGGTAGTCCTGGCTGCCCTGCTGGCTTTACAGCCGCGCTGCCTGATTCTGGACGAGGCCACCTCTTTTTTGGATGCCGCCCAGCAGCAACTGGTGCGGGAGGCGATTCGGTGCTTACACAAGCAACAGGGACTGGGCATCGTCTGGAGCACTCCCTCGCTGGAAGAAGCCTTGCAAGCCCAGCGCGTGCTGGTGATGCAGCAGGGGGAAATAGTCTTCCAGGGCAGCCCCCGCCAGCTCCTGGCCCAGGGCGACAAGGCTAAAGACTGGGGGCTGATCCGGCCGGATTTATACCGCTTGTCGGATCAACTCAAATCTTCCGGCTTTATCCTTCCTGAAAACCTATCAACCCCAACAGAAATCGCCCAAGCCTTGACCCCAATAGAGGATAAAGAGCCAGCCAGTACCATCCCGGCCGACAGCCAGCCGCAGACCTCGCCCGTGCTCATTACGGTCAAGGACTTGACCTATCAACCCTCCTCCCAACAGGCAGGGGAGGAACCTATTCTGAAGCAAATTAACCTGAGCATCCGGGAGGGAGAG
>QIFF01000344.1 GCA_003230635.1 bacterium
CTCAACTTATCCGCATACAGCGGCGACATCTGTCTTAATCTATCCACAATTTTGGGCATTACCTCCAGGGCGTAGTCCACCTCCTGCTGGGTGTTGTCCTTGCCCAGGCTGAAGGTAATTGAGCCGTGGCAGATTTCCGGCGGCACCCCGATTGCGGTCAGCACATGCGAGGCGGCCAGGTCATATTCATCTTTTCCCTTTAAATTGGAACTGCAGGCCGAGCCGCTGGCCGAGGCGATTCCCTCCATATTCAGGAAAAGCAATAAAGATTCACCCTCCACAAACTCCACCCAGAAACTGACGTGCCCGGGCAGGCGCCGGGTGGAATGGCCGGTAACATTAAAATACTCAATGCGCTGCTGCAAGCCCTGTATCAGGCAATCACGCAGGGGGATCAGGTGCTGCATGCGCCGGGGAATTTCCGTCTTGGCGATGGCGGCGGCTTCACCCAGCCCGACCAGGCCGGGGACGTTTTCCGTGCCCGAGCGCCGCCCCATCTCCTGCTGCCCGCCGTGCATCTGGGGGGCTAGTTTTACCCCCTTGCGCAGGTAAAGGGCTCCCGCTCCCTTGGGGCCGTAGAACTGCTGGGCGGTCAAGCTCATGCTGTCCACCCCCAGTTCCTGCACATCTACCGGAATGGTTCCCGTCGTGGCAACCCCGTCGCTGTGCAAGAGAACCCCCCGCTCCCGGGTTATAGCCCCAATTTCGGCAATGTTCTGTATGGTGCCAATCTCGCTGTTGGCGTGCATCACGCACACCAGACTGGTCTGGGGGCTAATAGCGCGTTTGACATCGTCCGGGTCTAACAGGCCGCCTTTGTCCACCGGCAGCAATTTGACCTCAAATCCCCAGCGCTCCAGGGATTGAGCGGCAAACAACACCGAATAATGCTCAATTTCGGAAAGTATGATTTGCTTGCCCTTGGCTTCATTAGCCAGGGCCAGTCCTTTAACTGCCAGGTTGTTGGCTTCGGTTCCCCCGGAGGTGAAAATAATCTCGCTGGTCTGGGCGCCGATTAAATCCGCCACCTGCTGATGCACCTTGTCCAGGGCCTTATCCGGTTTTTGCCCGAAATCGTGCAGGTGTGAGGAGGGATTGCCGAACTCCTCCTTCAGGTAAGGAAGCATGGCCTCCAACACCCGCGGGTCTAGGGGAGTGGTTGAGGCGTGGTCAAAGAAGATGTGTTGTTGGTTCATTGAGGCTGTTCCTTTTCCCCGGATTATTCATAAAACGAATAATCCCCATCCATCCTGGCTGGTTTTTCTCTGCTAATTTACCACCAGGCCAAGTTAAAAGCAATAGGGAAATACAGAACCCTGAAAAAGCAACCGATTTTTCTTGACAAATCAGACGAAGCTTGTTAGCCTTGAAAAGGTTTTGTCATGTCGCGGGAATAGCTCAGTGGTAGAGCATCGCCTTGCCAAGGCGAGGGTCGCGGGTTCGACCCCCGTTTCCCGCTCCAAGTGGCGGCATAGCCAAGTGGTAAGGCAGAGGTCTGCAAAACCTTTATTCCCCGGTTCGAATCCGGGTGCCGCCTCCACATTATTCCGGAGGCAGCCACCAGCGTTGAGTGCTACCTCCACTATTTAGTTGTCGCATACACTACAGGGTACCTTAAAAAATTAGAATTTTCGTTCAATATCAAGGCATGCGAAAAATTTAACCGCAGGTATATGTTTGATATTCCGAGGATTAAATTTTGAGCATAACGCCGAGATTGGGCGAAAAGGCCATTTTTCAAGATACCCTACAATATACGAGCCGGGATGGCGGAATAGGTAGACGCAAGGGACTTAAAATCCCTCGGAGCGTGTCTCCGTGCCGGTTCGATTCCGGCTCTCGGCACCATAACTCTTTAGGTAAGCAACTCAGGTATCGGTTGCTGGTTGCCGGTGGTTGATGGTTTGGATATACCGCACGGTTAACTGTGTGTTTCTCCGCTTCATCTTGCCTGCGAGGTTTGATTTCCAAATATAAACCCTTACCAGATATTCTCGTTTTACCCCCTTTTAAATGGGCTTACTGACCCGGAAAAAATAATTATTTGCTTTTCACAATATTCCCTGATTAGATAATGAGGGAGTAGTCTTTACATTTCTTATGTAATAAGGAGGATTGTTTCTTGGCTGCGGATAAAGTAATGAACATTGTCAACCTAAAAGAAAAAAACATGCCGGAATTAAATAAAATCGCCCGTGACCTGGGGATCTCAGGAGTGGGCAGCCTGCGTAAACAGGAGTTGATTTTCGGCATCCTGGAGGCACAAACCAAACAGAATGGCTTGATTTTCGGTGAAGGGGTTTTGGAAACCCTTCCTGACGGTTTTGGTTTTTTACGCGCCCCTGACTATAACTACCTGCCGGGGCCCGACGATATTTATGTTTCCCCTTCCCAAATTCGCCGTTTTGATTTGCAAACCGGCGACACGGTTTCCGGACAAATCAGGCCCCCCAAGGATGGTGAACGCTACTTTGCCCTGCTTAAGGTAGAGGCGGTCAATTTTGAGGACCCGGACAATTCCAAAGATAAAATCCTTTATGACAACCTGACTCCCTTTTTCCCCAGAGAGCGGATTACCCTGGAAACAGAAAGCAACGGCCTGGAAATGCGGGTGATAGACCTGGTCACCCCTATCGGCATGGGGCAGCGAGGCTTGATAGTTGCTCCCCCCCGTACCGGCAAGACCGTTCTGCTTAAAACCATTGCCAACAGCATTGCAGTTAATCACCCGGATATTACCCTGATCGTGCTGTTGATTGATGAGCGCCCGGAAGAAGTAACCGATATGGAGCGCTCGGTTAAGGGAGAAGTAATCAGCTCCACCTTTGACGAGCCGGCCCAGCGCCATGTTCAGATAGCCGAAATGGTAATTGAAAAAGCCAAACGCCTGGTAGAGCACAAGCACGACGTGGTTATTTTGCTGGATAGTATCACCCGCCTGGCCAGGGCTTATAATACCGTGGTTCCCATGAGCGGCAAAATTCTTTCCGGCGGAGTAGATTCCAATGCCCTGCACCGCCCCAAGCGTTTCTTTGGTGCCGCCCGCAATATTGAAGAAGGGGGCAGCTTAACCATCCTGGCTACCGCCCTGATTGACACCGGCAGCCGCATGGATGACGTAATCTTTGAAGAGTTCAAGGGCACCGGCAATATGGAGCTGCATCTGGACCGGCGACTGGTTGACAGGCGGGTTTTCCCCGCCATTGACATTAACCGCTCCGGTACCCGCCGGGAGGATTTACTTTTATCACCCAATGAATTAAACCGCCTCTGGGTACTGCGCAAGATTTTTTCCCCTCTCTCTGTGATAGAAAGCATGGAACTGCTTTTGCAGCGCTTAAGGCGCACTAAAACCAATGATGAATTTTTGGAATCCATGAGTAACGTTGAGGAATTCTAAGGAGAAAGTTTATGCGAAAAGGTATTCACCCCGATTACAAAGAGACCAAGATTACCTGTGCCTGCGGAAGTGTAATTGAAACCCGGGCTACCCAGACCGATATGCACACTGAAATCTGCTCCGCCTGCCATCCCTTTTATACCGGCAAACAAAAGTTTGTGGACACCGCCGGCCGGGTGGAAAAATTCCAGACCCGCTATGGGAAAGCCTGGAAGGAAAAGCATCAAAAACCCCGCCCTCAAAAAGTGGTTGTTGAGCAGCCTGCAACTGAAACCACCAGTTAAAGGGCACCCTAAAGGATAAGCTCATGTCCTTGAGTGTTTTCTTGCTAAAACACACACCTGATCCCGAGGAAACAATTGCTTTTGCCGCCAAACTCTGCTATTCGCCCCTGGGGATTGCCCAATTGCGGGAAAAGACCCTGGCCTCCGACAAGGATAAATTTTTAAACAAAATTATTTCCATGGGGCACCACTCGGTGCTGGAGCACGCCAGCTTTACCTTCGGGATTGAGGGGATCTCAAGGGTCACCTCCCACCAACTGGTGCGCCACC
>QIFF01000264.1 GCA_003230635.1 bacterium
TTGCGCCCGTCGGTCCCCAGCAGCTTGGACTGGGAGGTCAGCTCAGGCTCGGGAACGGGAAAAAGTTTTTTATACATGAAATTAAAACGGCGGGCCACCTCGCGGGTAAACTCAATATGGGGGAGTTGGTCTAACCCCACCGGCACCAGGTTGGCTTTATAAATCATAATGTCGGCCGACTGGAGCAAGGGATAGCCCAGGAAGCCGTAGGTGGAAAGGTCGCGGTTGCTCAGCTCCTGCTGCTGTTCCTTATAAGTCGGCACGCGTTGCAGCCAGGAGAGGGGGGTTATCATGGAAAGCAGCACATGCAGCTCGGCGTGTTCCGGAACGTGTGATTGAATAAATAGGGTGGATTTTTCCGGGTCAATCCCGGCCGCCAGCCAGTCAACCACCATCTGGAAGGTGTTTTCCCTAATCTGGCTGGTATTGGCGTATTCAGTGGTCAGGGCATGCCAGTCGGCGACAAAGTAAAAGCACTCGTGCTTTTCCTGCAAGGCAAGCCAATTCTGGAGCGCCCCCAGCAAATGCCCCACATGCAAGCGCCCCGAAGGCCGCATACCACTTAAGACGCGTTTTGGTTTCATAATTAAGGGGTGGTTTGTTTTGGTTGAGAGTGGATAATGTCTGCTAATGCTCTCAAGGCACGGTTTACTGCTTGCGCATTTTGAAAGACCTGAACAACATCCGGTTCCAACACCACCACATTACTGCCTTCTTTGTATCTGGCAGCATATTTCCCCTGCACACCACGGCTGAAATCATATTCAGTTAACATATCTGTTTCAATTTTGTGACTATTCACCTTCTTCATAAGTTCCGTAGCTCCGTAGGTTGGGTTGAGGAACGAAACCCAACAATAACAGGTAGAAAATGAATAAAGGATTTGTTGGGTTTATCAACCCAACCGACTACTCCTTTTGCTGGGCCATCCACTATTAAGCAGGATAAGGGTGAGTGTTCAAATAGTTCAGAGCAAAGATATAAGTTAAGTAATCTACACCTAACTTTGTAATACGGTACAAATTATTTTCTGACGTAATCAGAGTACGGGAGCTAAGAAAAAACAAATAGTCTGTGAAGGAATAATCTTTATATGAAAATGGATATTTTTTTGCAAGCTCTTTATAATGTAATTCTAACAGCTCAAGAGTCATCCCCTCCCGATTCATATCTAAAGAATTAAGCAATGTAAGGTGTCCAAGACGTATTTCCTTGTCGATTTTTTCAAATTGCAATGCCCATTGTGACATTACAAAATAACGCATAAGGATTTTAACTTGTTCCTCTTTGTCTCCCACAACACTTAATCTGGATAACATGTCATTTTCCCAAGTTCTATCTTTGATAACATTGAATGTTTCCGTTGCCGCTATGTCCTGTTCTATACTTTTTTTAAGTGCCTCCTTGTCTTCTGGTTGAGATCCTTCGGTTTCTTGCCCTTGTAGTGTAGAAGTAGCCATTGTTTCTGTTTGCAATCCTAGGCTTTTATTAAGAGAGAGTTTTTGCTTGGACTCTCGTGGATTATTAAGTACTAATCCTCCTTTACCTAGCTTGCTAATCCCTTTTTCTTTGATTTCTGAGATAACAGTATTAAGTAACGTAACAAGGTGCTTTCTCAAAAACCATAAAAGAGCTATTGTTGCACCGGAAAGTAATAATATACTAAAGTCAACTAAATTTACATATTGTCCAAACAGGCCGACCACGAATAGTATTACAAGGATAAAGACTAGAAGTTGTAACAAACTGGACATGATTTAATATCTCTTGCTGGCAGAAAAAAGGCAGAAAATTAGTGCGTTATCGATGTTTCGGCGTGTTTCACGCCGAAACATTATAGTGGAATCGTTTCCCTTGAAGGTTTCGGCCTGGAACAGACCGAAACATCAATATGACATTTTTTGACACTTACTGTAGGCGCAGGCTTTAGCCTGCGGGGAGTGACGCAAGCTGAAGCTTGCGGCTACAACTTAAATACTCAAACTGGTCACCCGGCGGTTTTGCAGGGCGAGGTCAAAGACTACCCGGGTTACTATAATGGCGGTGAACATGCTGGCGATAATTCCCAGGGAGAGGGTGACGGCGAAGCCTTTGATCGGGCCGGTGCCGAATTGGAAAAGCACAACGGCGGCAATCAGGGTGGTAAGATTGGCGTCCAGAATGGTCAAAAAGGCTTTGGAGTAGCCGCTGTCCACCGCAGCGCGCACGGTTTTGCCCACCGCCAGCTCTTCGCGGATGCGCTCAAAGATCAGCACATTGGCGTCCACCGCCATGCCGATGGTCAGCACGATTCCGGCAATGCCGGGCAGGGTTAAGGTGCCCCTGAAGGCGGCCAGGGCGGCCATTATAAAGAGTATATCTAAAAGGATGGCCAGGTTGGCTACCACTCCGGAGAGCTTGTAATAAACCATCATAAACACCAGCACAATCAGTCCGCCGACCAGGATGGAAAGCAGGCCCTTTCGGATGGAATCATGCCCCAGGGAGGGGCCGACGGTGCGCTCTTCCAGGATTTCCACCGGAGCGGGCAGGGAGCCGGCCCGCAGTACAATCGCCAGGTCATGCGCCTCTTCCGCAGTAAAGCGTCCAGTAACCTGGGCCTTGCCGCCGGCGATTTTTTCTTGAATTACCGGGGCCGAATAAAGGTTGCCGTCCAGGATAATCGCCATGCGTTTTTTGACGTTGGCCTCGGTAATGCGGGCAAAAAGGCGGGTGCCGCGCCGGTCAAAGCTCATGGTGACGTAAGACTCGCCGTATTGATCGTCAATTCCCACCCGGGCGTTGGTAAGCACGCTGCCGGTCATCAGGGTCTTCTTTTTTACCAGGAAGGGGGTTTTGCTGATCTTTCCCGTAGCCGCGTCGGTCTCCCGCTGGTATAGGATTTCGCTGCCCGCAGGGACATTTCCCGCCAGGGCGGCCTCTAGGCTGTTTTCCTCGTCCAACATTTTGAATTCCAGCAGGGCGGTCTTGCCGATCAGGTTAATCGCCCGCTGGGTGTCTTTGACTCCGGGCAACTGCACCAGGATATGGTTATCCCCCTGGCGCTGAATGGTAGGCTCGGAGACCCCGAACTGATCCACCCGGTTGCGGATTGTCTCCAGGCTCTGGGCGACGGCATAGTCCTTAATGCGATTGATTTCCCTATTTTCCAAAGTCAGAATAGCTTCAGTTTCCTCACCATCCTGGCGGAATTTGCTCTCAAACTGGTAATAATCCTCCAACAGTGGCTCCAGCTTTTCCTTGTCCTGGGCCGATAAGAGCACAATGCGGATTCTGTTGCCTTCCTCTTTTTCAACCGACTTAAAACCTATTCCCGCCTTCCGCAGTTCGTCTTTCAAGTCACTACTGCTTTGCTCCAGGCTGGACTCCACCGCCGCATCACTCTGCACCCCCAGAACCAGGTGCATCCCCCCCTGCAAATCCAATCCCAGACGGACTTTATCCGCCGGCAGCAGCTTTTGCCACCATGCGGGCAGGGTTACCCCCAGGGAAGGAACGACATAAACCATCGCTACCACCAGCAAGGCGGCAATCAACCAGATTTTTGTTTTTAAATTCTGCATGTGTTATCTCTTGATGTTTCGGTGCTTGTAGCGCCGAAACAAATATGGGGCCCATAATTATTTCGGCGTGACACACGCCGAAATATCAATGTGATGTTATCTCTTACTCTGCACCGCACTCTTGAGGACTTCTACTTTGACCTTCTCGGCAATCTTGAGAACTATGGTGTTTTCCTTGACATTTTCCACCACCCCGTAAAGCCCGCCGCTGGTAATCACCTTATCGCTTTTTCTGATGCCGTTAATCATCTCCTGCAATTCCTTTTGCTTTTTTTGCTGCGGGCGAATGAGCAAGAAATAGAAGACCACAAATATCAAAACCAGGGGAACAAACTGCATTAGGGAGTCCATCCCTGT
>QIFF01000038.1 GCA_003230635.1 bacterium
TAATCCTCGGAATATCAAACATATGCCTGCGGTTAAATTTTTCGCATGCCTTGATCTTGAACGAAAATTCTCATTTTTCAAGGCACCCTATTGTTGCCCATCCAAACCAAAAATTTTTGCATACTTTGGTAATACTTGTTCTGGTAAGTGTTGTTCGATTGGATAAGAAGGCACCTCTCCACTTTCAAGAACCTCCATCATTTTTTGGGCGACTTCCTTTGGTTCACAGCTCGTTGCCACAAAATCCGGGCAAAACCGCATATATTCAGGAACCTTGGGGGGCAGGATGGTCGGTCGTTTCAAGGCTATACTCTCTAAGCAGAAACGAGAAGTTGATTCAGCAGGAGACAAATTCACGCATAAACTTGCTCCAGCCATCAGATGAAGCGCCTCTTCACGACTTCTATTTCCGATATAGTACACATTTTTTGATTTTAGCAGCTTAATAATCTTTTTGTTGGATGTCTTTAAAAGCCCTGCAAGAACTAATGAATAACTTGGGTGAAGTGGTTGCACAAAACGGGCGAATGCTTCCAGAAGAATATCCACCGCTTTCTGTTCCTTAATAAGACCAACATAGAGAATATAGGTTTTATCTTTGAGGCCAAGAGTTGTTAAAAGTTGTTGAACCTTATCT
The DNA here is from genome assembly GCA_003230635.1 of bacterium. The sequence goes on from QIFF01000038.1 coordinate 638, forward strand.
TTGTCAATTTTAAACCGCTCTTGCAAGACAGGGATATGTTGAATTTTTTCTCTTGAAAGGCCCCCGGCTACTAACGCATTTAAAACGTTTTCAGAACAGGCTATTGCTTGATCAAATTTCAAAAGATGGTGCATGCACTTGGCTGGTATGAATCCACGAACATCTATTAAATATCGCTCATTACATACCCTCCTTTCAAGCATAGAACGTATTACATAGGGGAAAACCCCAGGAAGGTTATAGAAGCTTGCATGAATTAAAACGGTTTTTGGCTTTTTACGCTTTACAATATTTGGTAATCTAAAATAGATTAAATTCTGGCACGCATAAGCAGCTAAGTCTCTAACAATGCGCTTGTTCTTGCCACATCTTTTGGGGAAAATTCCCATATAATCATCACCAACATTTTCACCGGTCGCTTCGCTGACAATCGTAACAGGTACTTCCCTGGATAGAAGCCAGTTTGTTAACAAAGTATAATAGACAGCTGCTCCGGTACAGTCACCCGAGAAAACCGGCGTAAGAATTAGCATCCAACTCCTCAGTTGAAATTTTTCAAAGCACCCTGAAGAATGTCATCGCAAGCAAAGCGCCACAATCTACAAGGGATTGCTTCCTCGCTACCGCTTCCCCGATTTCTCGGGAACATGCCTCGCAATGACAACCTCCCTTTGTCGTTCACTTTGCTGCAAACAGGCCCACAGCGCCCCATATATCATCCAGAAGGTAACCGCTGCGTAGGGAAATTCTAAAAATTGGTTGGCCCCCAGAATACAAAAGAGTCCGAGAGAACCTATCAGAAGGACTTGGGCCGGAAAATTTAACTCCCCCGAAACAGCCCGCCGGAAACCCTTAATAAGTGGATAACAAAAAACCAGCACTCCTATAACTCCCAGGTATCTTAGAATGGTAATTAAGCTATTATGTGGCGGAACCTTAACTGGTAGGCGAGGTCTTTATTCTCTTTTACTTGACATTCAATTATCCACAAATATTTATCCGGTACAACCGGCAGACCAAACCCTTTGCCCAGCAGACACCAGCTGCTTTCCCAGCTGTCTTGAATGATTGCCATCCAATACATATATCGCCATAGAGCATTTCCATCCCTCAAGCCCTCAATAAGAATAAAGCTTAGAACAACGCCAACCACCCCTGTAAAAACCAGAAATAATCGCAACCTTTTGTAATAAATAAATAAACAAAACCAAAGAACAACAAACGGTGTAATGATAATGGCTGTGTTGCCGATAACCCTGGCAACAAAAATTGCGCAGCCAACAGCAAGTATAACTTTTTTTAAAACTCCTTTAGCCCTAATGATCCAGAATGAATATCCAACAAAAAACAGGAGGGCTGCCGGGTACCACGCATGTCCTGGGACAAAGTGGGTATATGAATGAAACATAAGAACTATACCCCCGATTATCCCAAATAGGCTAAAAATGCGATCCCAATTCAGAACGGCATAATTGCGCCTAGTCTGAACATAAGATATTATAGCCGCTGTAGAGTATAAAAAGAGGGCGGCATGCCGAAATATCCAGCGATATTCCCTCTCCTGAGAAAGGGAATAGAAAAGATACACCAAAGATAACAATATAAATAAATAAATAGGAGTAACTCGCGGAATTTTTAATCTCATTAATAAAACCGGCATTACTATCAACACTGCAATGAGGATAAAAAGTTCCGAAAGATAAATTGGCCCAATACGACTCTTGTAAAACCATTCCCCCAAAATCATTTGTAAAGCGATTACCCAACAAATAACCCCAAAGGACAGGCGAAAAGGGGTTACAAAAGAATTATGCATTGAGCTAACACCCAAATGAATTAACCGTACAGCGCAGCCCCTCAGCCAGGGAAACACCCGCCTGCCAACCGAGCAGCCTTTTGGCCTTAGCTGTATCGGAGAAGTTCCTTCTCATATCTCCTACACGTGGGGCAGCATGACGTACTTCCACCTCACTGACACCCGAGTTTGCCAAGAGGGGAAAGAGCTTATCCACCAGCTCACCCACTGAGGTTTCTTCATTAGTAGCAATCTGAAAGACTTCTCCACCGATCCCATCCGTCGTTATTGCAAGTCTAATCGCCCGAATTAGATCATCAATGTAGATAAAGTCACGGGTTTGTCTGCCGTCACCGTATATTTCCAGCGTTTGGCCCTGCCTCGCTTGCCGGATAAACTTGGCCACTACGCTGTTCTTGTGGCCGGAACCAGGCCCATAAACATTACCGAAGCGCAAGGCCACCGTTTCAACCCCGAAGGAACGGGAATAAGCGGAGCAATAACCCTCTCCCGCCAACTTGCTCGCTCCGTAAGGAGAAATGGGGTGGGGGGCAAGTTCCTCATGGATGGGTGGCTCACACTCTCCAATCGGGGCAGCACTGGAGGCAAAAATAAAACGCCTGACCCGGTTGTGTCGGGCAGCCTCCAGGTAGTTGAGGGTGCCGATGATGTTGGTTACACAATCCATAGCGGGATCTTCCAGCGAGGGGCCAACCCCGGTATTGGCAGCGAGGTGCACAATTACCTCCATATTTCGGGCAGCCTTGAGAGCAAGTTGATCGCTCAGGATGTCACCTACCATTAATTCAACAGAGGAAGACTTAGTTCGGCTGGCTAAGCGGTTGAGATGAGAGAGGGAACTCTCCTCAAATTGGCAGACCAGACCCAGGTCTTCCCTTGTCCCCACGGAAAGATTGTCCACTATCCGAATGAAGTGGCCACCTCGCAAAACCAGTTGTTTAATAAGGCTTGTACCGACAAACCCACAACCACCCGTGATGAGAAAGTTCAACTTAGCCCCTGTTCAAAATAAAAATCCAATAACTTATCTGCCGAGAAAACCTGCCTTCTTTCGCTTTCCATCCCAACGAATATCTGGAATTAATGCTTCCCTCCTACCCTCAATCTTATCCCTATATTTTATGAGGTCTCTCATCATAAGCTTTAACTCCTGCTCCATATCATGGGTAGGTTGATAGCCCAGATCCAGCAGATGCTGATGGTCGGGGCTATAGTAATGCTCCTCCAACTCCTTCCTTGGATTTTCCAGGTTTTTAACCTCTACCTTTAATCCTATGCTTTCTCCCGCCTCCTTTACCTTTTGGGCCAGCCCGGTAACGTCATAAACCTCTTCAAACTGGTTAAAAACCCTGTACTCTCCCGCCTTAGGAGGGTTCTCAATTGCCAGGGTAAGACATTGCATAGAATCTTTCAAGGGGAGAAAACCCCTTTTTTGGCGCCCTTTGCCGTAAGGCGATAAGGGCATCCCAATCACCGCCTGGCAGCAAAAACGGTTAATGGCGGTACCAAAGCTCTGATCAAAGTCCAAACGAGTCAACAAGCGCTCATCATCTCCCATTTCCTCAATGCGGGTGCCAAAGACAACCCCCTGCATGATGTCGGTTGAGCAAAGCCCCCATATCTTGCAGGCAAACATGACGTTATGGGAATCATGAACCTTACTCTGGTGGTACCAGCTTCCCGCCTGTCTGGGAAAGGGCAGCCAATCCTTTCGGCCGCGGTATTCAATCTCAAAGAAGCCTTCCGGTATATCAACGTTTGGGGTGCCATATTCCCCCATAGTTCCCAATTTCACCAGATGGGAATCAGAACTGATATCACGCATGGCGTGGAGGATGTTAAGTGTTCCCACAATATTGTTTGTCTGAGTCCAGGTGGCATGTCTCACATCAATCATGCTATACGGAGCTGAGGGCATCTCACCAAGGTGGACAATGACTTCAGGTCTAAAGTGCTTAAAAATGTTCTCTATAAAATTGTAATCAGTGATATCTCCCTTGAAAAACTGGAGATTTTGACCAAAGTTTTCCCGGAATGCCTCCAGCCTTTCCGTCATCTTACAAATAGGAGTTGCCGACTGGGAACCCATTTCTTGAACCCAATCCCGGCGATAATAATTATCCGCCCCGGCAACCTCATACCCCCTCTTGGCAAGGTACATGGAAAGAGACCACCCCAAATACCCGTCCACACCGGCAATAAATACCCTCATGCTGCCTCCTTATAGAATGTCTTAATTTTTAAGGGTGCCCTTAAGTAATACCCCCCTTTACTCCCGCATTATTCACAAATAATGTGGGGCTATAAACCAGCCGTTATCTTTTTCCACCGTTCTTTATCTTCCGATTTAATCCGTTTAAAAAACTCAAGCACAAAAGCCAGAAATATAGAGGCAATAAGGGCTACAATACCGTATTTTGCCACTATCCGGCTTCTTATTGGCCTTATCCTGTGCTCCGGCACCATGGCTTTATCCAATACCTGAATGGTTGCGGCATCACCGGCTTCGCCAATCTTAGCCATCTCATATTGTTCGGTTAAAAGCCCAAACACCTTTTCCTGGACTTTTACCTCCCGCATTAATCTGGCCAATTGGAGCTGCAAGCCGGGTATCTGAGTAAGTATCAAGTAAAAATTAGATTCACCCTCATTCCCCCCGGGATTTGGACTCCCCCGTTTGCCGGGATTGTTTTCCGGCCCTTCAACAGCCTCAATTTTAGCCAACTGTTTCTTTAGTGCAGTCAATTTCAGTTTTAACTTGACTACCTGATTTTCATTGCCGCTTAGAAAAGCCTTCAGCACCTTCAACTCGGTTTCGATAGCGATAATCTGTCCCTTGATATTGGATGCAGCCCCGATAGTTGCCCCTGCCTGCGCCTCCAGGGCCACAATCTTGTTATCTTTCTGGAATTCCAACACTCGGCCCTCGGCTTTAGTATGGCTGCCCCAGTAGGTAATAAGGTTCTAAAAACGTTTTTACTACCAGATTGGCTAATTAATGCTTCCAAATGGATGAAAATCGAATTTCTAGACATAC
>QIFF01000364.1 GCA_003230635.1 bacterium
CTATGAGATTATGACCCCTGAATCAGTAGGCTGGGGCAAAAGCACTCTAGTGCTGGGCAAGCACTCCGGGCGCCACGCCTTCAAGGAACGCCTGGGCGAGCTGGGGTACAGGTTGAGCCGGGAGGAACTGGAGCGCGCTTTTGTCCTCTTCAAGGAGCTGGCGGACAAGAAAAAAGAGGTTTTTGATGAGGATTTGCATGCCCTTATCAATGACGAGTTGACAACTATTCCTGAAACCTTTACTTTGAAAAGTTTGCATATCAACTCTGGTAGTCAAAAGATACCTACTGCTACAGTAGGGCTACATAAGGCAGGGGAGAAGGTGGTTGTTGAAAAAACAGCCTTTGGTGATGGGCCTGTAGATGCAGTGTATAAAGCAATTGATAGCATTACCTCTCTGCCGGGCACACTTTTGGACTATTCTGTACAGAGTGTAACTAAGGGCAAGGATGCTATGGGCGAAGTACATTTACGCTTAAAAATGCATAATACGATAGTAAGTAGTAGAGCTGCGTCCACTGATATTATCGAGGCAAGTGCCAAGGCTTACTTACATGGTGTTAACCGTGTAATTTTTGAAGAGAAGGACGAAAATAAATAATGTCTATGACGATTACTGAAAAAATACTGGCTGTTCATTGTGGTCGTGATAGAGTTGAGCCGGGAGAATTTATCCAGGCCAAGGTGGATATTGCCCTGGGCAATGATATTACCGCCCCGATTGCGATTAAGCAATTCAGGAAACTGGGGGCAAAGCAAGTTTTTGACCGCCATAAAGTAATCCTGGTGCCCGACCACTATGTTCCGAATAAGGATATTAAATCCGCTGAGCAGTGCAAGATTCTGCGGGAATTTGCCCGTGAGCAGCAGCTCACCAATTATTTTGAGGCGGGACGGATGGGGGTGGAGCACGCCCTTCTGCCTGAGCAGGGCCTGGTGCTGCCGGGGGATTTGATTATCGGGGCGGATTCGCATACCTGCACTTACGGGGCTCTGGGCGCCTTCGCCACCGGGGTAGGCAGCACCGATCTGGCGGCGGTCATGCTCAGCGGCCAGTTGTGGTTCAAGGTGCCGGAGAGTATCAAGTTTATTTATTACGGCCGGTTGCAGCCCTGGGTCAGCGGCAAGGATTTAATCCTCTACACCATCGGGCAAATCGGGGTGGACGGGGCGCTCTACCAGGCCATGGAGTTTAGCGGGGAGACCATTCAGTCCCTGGAAGTAGAGCAGCGCCTGACCATCTGCAATATGGCGATTGAGGCCGGGGGCAAAAGCGGGATTGTGGCGGTGGACGACAAAACTCTGGAATACGTCAAGCCGCGCGCCAAAAGGGAGTATAAAATTTACTCCAGCGATAAGGATGCGGTTTATGCTAAAACATATGAGTTTGATTGCAGCAAAATCAAACCGCAAGTGGCCTTCCCGCACCTGCCGGAAAATACCAAACCCATTGACGAGGTGGGAAATATAGAATTAGACCAGGTAGTAATCGGCTCCTGCACCAACGGGCGTATTTCCGATTTGCGGGTGGCGGCGGATATTTTGCGCGGGCATAAGATTGCCCCCCACCTGCGCTTGATTGTTATTCCGGCCACTCCGGCAATTTATCAGCAAGCCCTGGATGAGGGATTAATCCAAATCTTTTTGGATGCCGAAGCGGTAGTCAGCACCCCAACCTGCGGCCCCTGCCTGGGCGGTTACATGGGAGTTCTGGCTGAGGGCGAACGGGCGCTGGCCACCACCAACCGCAACTTTGTAGGCAGAATGGGTTCTCCCAAAAGCGAGGTCTATCTAGCCAACCCCGCGGTGGCGGCGGCTTCTGCCATCAAAGGCAAAATTAGTGCGCCGGAGGAAGTTGTTTAGCCCAGGAGGTACCATGGAATTATCTGCAAAGGATATTTTGGGTCTTGTTAAAAAAGGAATTACTATTGAAGCCCAAGAAGAAAAGATTAAGTTAAGAGAAGCCATTCTTGAATTTCAAGAGGAAAACCTTGAATTAAAGCAAAAAAACAAGGAACTTGAAGACAAGCTCAACGTAAAAAAAAACATGGTTTGGAAGCCACCATACTATGTTATAACAAAAGAAGACGGCACAGAAGACAGCCCGCTTTGTCAGAATTGTTATGATAGCGCCGGCAAATTGATACACCTGCAAAATGCGGGGGCTCAAGGGTCATGGGAGTGCCATTGTTGTAATAAGACTGTTAAAGATAGCAACTATGTTAAGCCACCACCCCGGCAGGTTAAAATGGTCGCATTTTAAAGCCTCAAAGGATAAGGTTTGAAAATAAAATTTTAGATGTTTCGGTCTGTTTCAGGCCGAAACCGGTAAGGGGAACGATTCCCTTAATATTTTCGGCGTGAAACACGCCGAAAAATCGAAAAGAGATAAAAATGGAATTTGAGTCTTCACAAGGATTAATGGTACTTGTCAATGAATTTGTTGAGCAGTGGAAATTAATAGAATCAGAAGAGTTTGTTTCTTCGAAAAAAGGATTGACTGACCCAGAGGAAGAAAAATTTATCGAAAAGTTGTTGGAACTTGTTAGGGAAGTTCGTCCTGACACAATTGTTAAAGTGCCAAACGCAGACAAAAAAGCTATCAAAGAAGCCTATAATACAATAAGAAAAGCAATGGGGATTATTTCAGAAACCGTCAATATTCAAAATTCTATTTGGATTGCGCATGATTGGCATCGTTCTGAAGACTTGTTTGAAGCTGCTGCTTTACGAATTTTAATAGAAATGCCGTATTTTGACCCCGATGGTTGGCTTAAAAAAATGTTTGAAATAAATCCCCTCACTCTAGCTTTCAGCAGTAGGTTGCCAGGAGAAATTAACAACAGGCTTCTTGAGGCGACTTATTGTTATGTTTATGGTTTTTATAATGCAGCAGGAGCTCTTTGTCGCTCGGTGCTGGAAGGCAGATTAAAAGAATATTTAACAAAGAAAGGAATAGATGTTAGATGGCGGTGGACTTTAGGAGAGGTACTGAAGTTCTTGGAAAAAGGTTCATATAAGGAAAAACAACTTGCAATAGATATAAAGGTGGAGAATATTAAGTTATTTGGAAATAAGATATTGCACGAGTTAGAGAATGTAGACGAGCGTAAATGTTATTCAATAATTAACGATACAAGAAAATTGCTGGAAGAGTTGGTTTAAAAATTGGGTAGGGCTAACGGGAGAGGTCGTTTTAATGCAGGGCAAGACCTGGAAATACGGGGATAACGTCAATACCGATGAAATTACTCCGGCTTGCTACTTGAACACTTCAGACCCGGCAGAGCTGGCTGAGCACTGTCTGGAGGGTTTGGACAGCGGGTTTGCGGCTAAGGTTGCGCCGGGTGATATTCTGGTGGCAGGGAGTAATTTTGGCTGCGGTTCCTCGCGCGAGCATGCGCCGATTTCCATCAAGGCGGCCGGGGTGGCCTGCGTAATCGCCAAGAGCTTTGCCCGCATTTTCTTCCGCAATGCGATTAATATCGGCCTGCCGATTGTTGAATACCCGGAGGCGGCGGAGGGGATTCAAGCCGGGGATGTAGTTTCGGTGGATGTCAATACGGGGATAATCAAAAATCTTACTAAAAACGAGACTTATCAGGCCCAGCCCTTTCCTGCCTTTATGCAGGAGTTAATTGGTGAGGGCGGTCTGATGAATTATGTGAAAAACCATTTCACCAATTGTTTGTAAAAGTAGGGGTAGCTTGGAGTAGGGCGTTTACGCCCGTGTCCTTTTCACGGGACTAAAGCCCCTATTCCAAAGAAAAAGGAGGTTTAACAGGGTGTATAAAATAGCAGTCTTGCCCGGGGATGGGATGGGGCCGGAGGTTACCCGGGAGGCGATGAAGGTGCTCAAAGCCGCAGCCGGGGTGTTTGGCTTTGGTTATGAGTTGCATGATTATGATTTTG
>QIFF01000191.1 GCA_003230635.1 bacterium
CATTTCCTTAATACCCCTTATTTCTTGCATGCTCCTTACTTTTTCTAGGGGGGGGTGGCTAAACCTATTACTTGGGATTTCGGTATATTGCCTATTAAGCTCATCTAAATTCAAAACGGCAAGCAAACTAATGCTGGTTGGTTTATTTGCGGGAATAATAATATATTGCTTTTATCCAGCACTTGGCAGTGGCGTTTTCCTCCGGGCAAGCAAGACTTTTCAAGCCCAAAATCTAAACCAGGCTTTATCAGGGCGAATAGAAAACTGGAAATATTTTCTTGTGGAGATTTTCCCTGCTTCTCCTATTATAGGTATAGGTTATAAAGTAAACAGCGTATTAGCGGAAGGTAAACCCCCTGATAATGTTCCTTTAATGATGCTGGTAGAAGGGGGTATAATAGGGCTTATAATTTTCTGCGGTTGGTATCTGGTTATTAGTCTTCATTTGATATCTTTACCCAAGTCATCATGGATGACTATATTTTTAATTGCTAGCTGGGTGGGGATAAGCTTTCAAATGCTGACTGCTGACATTTTAACCTACTGGCGCGCGCTACCTTATTTTTTTTCCTTTCTTGCTCTTAGCTTCAATCGGAAGCTTATCGAAGAACTTAATTTGTATAAAAAAGGGATTGCTTGTCCAGGATAATACCCAACTTTTTTATTTGGGAAAGTTCAACCCGGATATTTTAGGAGTAGAATAAAAAAATGAAAGTTTTTCTGGATGCCCGCATGTTCTATCATTCCGGCATCGGGCGCTATGGGCGTAATCTATATCGGGAGTTGCTCAGGCTAACTCCACCCCCTCGGATTAGCCTGGGGCTGGATGAACAGGTGCGCCTGCGCTTGGCAGCAGAAATGAACTGCACCCCAAATGTCATCCCCTTCAATGCCCCCATATACAGCCTGCGGGAACAGTTATGGGGTGCTTACCTGGGGCAGCGTTACCGGCAACAATTTGACCTCTTCCACTTTCCCCATTACAATATCCCCTGGGTTTGCCCTTCTCCGACAGTGGTTACTACCCACGGCCTAAGCCACCTCCTTTTCCCCCAGTATTTTGATCCGCTCAAAGTGAGCTTTGCCCGCCGCTTGTTGCAGCGGGTAGCCAACCAGGCCAAAGCCATCATTGCTGTTTCCTCCATTAGCCAACAGGCTTTCCTGCGCTTTTTCCCCCGGGCGGAAGGTAAATTAAGGGTGATTTACAACGGGGTAGGGGCAGAGTTTCAGCCCCTGCCGGCACGCGATATAGCGGAGTTCAAGCACCGGCGGCAACTGGGGGATTTCCTGCTTTATGTGGGTATCTGCAAGCCACTCAAGAACCTGCCGCGTTTAATTGCCGCCTATGCCCAGATCAAAATCCGCTATCCAGGATTAAGGCTTGTTATCCTCAGCCAAGATATTTATAATAGTGAAGTTGCCGCAGCCATCTCCCGTTGGAAAGTTGAGGAAGGGGTTATTCTGTGCCAGCCAAGCGACAGTCACCAGTTGGTGCTATATTATAATGCCGCCCGGTTACTGGTGTTTCCTTCTCTGTATGAGGGTTTTGGTTTGCCTCCCCTGGAAGCCATGGCCTGCGGCACCCCGGTGGTGGCCAGCAACCTATCCTCCATCCCCGAGGTGGTAGGAGGGGCAGCTATTTTGATAGACCCTGCCGAGGTTGAGGCCATAGTTGTGGGGATAGAGCGGGGCCTGAGCGATAGCCTGCTGCGGGAAAGATTGCGCCAGGCCGGACTGGAGAGGGCCAAAAAGTTTAGCTGGCAGAAGACCGCTCAGCAGACCTGGCAGGTCTATCAGGAAGTGGCAAAAGGAAATTAAATCTGGGGTGTTGATCTGTGCGTGTAGCCTTGATTCACGATTGGCTGACCGGTATGCGGGGTGGGGAGAAGGTGCTGGAGCAATTGTGCCTTTTATATCCCCAGGCGCATATTTATACCCTGCTGCATTACCCCCAAAATATTTCTCCTATAATTAATCGCTTGCCGATAAAAACCTCTTTTATTCAGAGGCTGCCGGGAGCACGCCGCCGCTATCAGTGGTATTTACCCCTCTTCCCCGCCGCCATAGAGCAATTTGATCTCACTGGTTATGATTTGGTGATTAGTAGCAGCCACTGCGTAGCCAAGGGGGTAATCACCCGCCCCGGCACCTGTCATATCAGCTACCTTCATGCCCCGATGCGTTATGCCTGGGAAATGTATCACCAGTATTTCAATCCCCAGCGATCAGGCCTTGCTTCCCGCCTTTTGATCCCCTTGCTCATGCCGCGCCTGCGCCTCTGGGACAGGGTCTCGGCAGACAGAGTGGATTATTTTATTGCCAACTCTAAACATACCGCCCGGCGAATTGAGAAACACTACCGCCGCAACGCTGAGGTGCTCTATCCCCCTATAGACACCGATTTTTTCACTCCCGGCAGCCAACCACGCCGGGAATATTTTTTGGTTGTTTCAGCCCTGGTGCCCTACAAGAGAATTGATATTGCTATTAGCGCCTGCAATCGGTTAAAATTACCCCTGGTGATTATTGGTGACGGGGGAGAGCGTACTCGTTTGCAAGCTACGGCTTCTCCCTGGGTAAAGTTCCTGGGTTATCAGAACAATGAGCAAATCAGAGAGAGCTATCGCTGTTGCCGTGCCTTGCTCTTTCCCGGGGAGGAGGATTGCGGGATGGTCCCCTTGGAAGCCCAAAGTTGTGGCTGTCCGGTGATTGCCTATGCCGCCGGGGGAGCGCTGGAGACCGTGGTTGAACCGGAATGCGGTTTATTCTTTCCAGAGCAAACCAGCGCTTCACTCATTCAAGCCCTGGAACGCTTTAACCAGATGGATTTCAAGCCGGAGTTTATACGCCAGGCTGCTTTACCCTTTGGAGAGCAGGCCTTCCGCAAGCAGATGCAGCGATTGATTGAGGAAAAATTTTCCCGGTATCAAGGTGGTGAGAATATCCCTCATGCTTAAAAGCCACAGCCAGCTTTTCTTGAAGCTGTTTATCCTTAGCGACTTGATTGCCAATACTGTTTCTTTTCTTCTGGCCTATTATCTGCGCTTTGCTCTAGCCTTGACCCCAGTAACCAAGGGGATTCCTCCCATTGAGCCTTACCTGCCTTTTCTCCTGTATATCAACCTGATATGGCTCTTCCTTTTCCGCGAAAACAAACTTTACGAACCCAAACGGGGGCTGTCACGGCTGGACGAGTTCTTGCAACTCTTCAAGGCGGTAAGCTTAGGGATAGTAATTATCACTGGGGTGATGTTTTTCTACCGCGGCTTCTCTTATTCCCGCCTGTTAGTGGTCTATTTCTGGGTGATTAACCTTACCCTGTTACAGCTTTCCCGCAGCTTAGTGCGCTCTTACTTGAGCCGGCTGCGCCGCCGCGGCTATAACCTGCGCCATTTGCTGATTATAGGGGCTGGTGAGGTAGGTGAACAACTGGCTGGTAAACTTGAGGCCTGCCCGGGCTTGGGCTATAAGGTTGCGGGTTTTCTGGATGACGACCCTGGCAAACAAGGGCAGGAGATTGCCGGCGTCAGGGTATTGGGCAAGAGCGAAGAGGTGCTAAAAATAGCAGAAGAAAGAAGGGTTGATGAAGTTATTATTACTCTTCCCCTGAGTGCTCACCAGCAGATGTTGCACCTGGTCAATATCTGCCAGAAGGAGGGGCTGCGGGTGCGGATTGTGCCTGACTTATTTGCGGTGATTACCCACCAGGCAACAATTGACGAGTTGGACGGCATCCCCCTGATCGGTTTGGACAAAACAACCCTGGAACAGATGGACAAGCGTTTTTTAAAACGCCTGGAAGATATTGTCCTGGCTGGTCTTTTGCTGCTTTTTCTTTCTCCTTTCCTCCTGCTGATTACGATTTTGGTAAAGTTGACCTCAAAGGGGCCGG
>QIFF01000057.1 GCA_003230635.1 bacterium
AGGAGATAAATAGCGTAAGATGGTCAAGAAGAAAAAAGAGGATTATACAGTTCAATCGGTTTCCCATGCCGTTGATATCCTGGAGGCTTTCCGGGGGCATGCAGATGAGCTGGGGGTTACAGAGTTGAGTACCCGTTTGCAGTTGCCCAAAAATAATGTCTTTCGTCTGCTGGCTACGCTGGAGTCCCGTGGTTATATAGAGCAAAATCAGCATACCGGCGGTTACCGTTTGGGGATCAAAGTCTTTGAACTGGGGGAAATTTTCCGCCAGCGGATGGGCCTCTTGCATCAGGCCCATGAAATATTAAAAAAACTGGAAATTGAGTGTAATGAATCGGTCTATCTGGCCATCTTACAGGATGGAATGGTGGTCTATGTAGATTTGGCGGAAACCAGCCATTCAGTGCGGATTGTACCCAAACTGGGGGGACGGGTTCCCCCTTATTGTACCGCGGTGGGCAAGGTGCTCTTGGCCTATGAACCCCGGGACGAGGTGGAACGTATTATTAACAAGATAGGCTTGCATGCCTTTACCGAGAATACTATTACCGACAAGGAAAGCCTGCTGGAGCATCTTAAACAAGTGTACGAGCAGGGTTATGCCCTTGACAATGAAGAACTGGAACCGGAGGTTAAGTGTGTTGGGGCGCCGGTGCGCGATTATACCCGGCAGGTAGTGGCGGGGGTTTGCATCTCCGGGCCTATCCAGCGGATGTCTCAAGAGCGGATTGAACAAGAGCTGGTTCCCTTGCTCAAGAAGTCGGCCACAGAAATTTCTCATCGTTTAGGCTATTATGTCTAAAGGTTTGCAGAGGTTTTTATGAATTTAGCCAAGATTGAACAGGGTGTTACCCTGCTTTTAGAGGGCATTGGGGAGGATCCCAAGCGCCCAGGCCTGTTGGAGACCCCGCAGCGTATTGCCCGCATGTATGAGGAAATCTTTTCCGGCTTAAAGCAAGACCCCTTGTCCTTTATGAAAAGCATCGTAGGGGAGAGCCATGACGAAATCGTGCTGGCCAAAGACATCCCCATGTATTCCGTCTGTGAGCACCACCTGCTGCCCTTCCAGGGGGTTGCCCATATTGCCTATATCCCCAAAGAGGGACGGATTGTGGGCCTGAGCAAGCTGGTGCGGGTCCTGGACGCCATAGCCTGCCGCCCCCAGGTTCAGGAACGTCTGACCTCCCAGTTGGCGGATATATTGATGCAGGGTCTGCGCCCCAAAGGGGTGATGGTAATCATCAAGGCCTCGCATATGTGTATGACCATTAGGGGTGTCAAGAGATCTGGTTCGCAGATTGTCACTTCAGCGGTGCGCGGCCTCTTTCGCAGCTCCGAACCCACCCGCAGTGAAGCCCTGGCTTTAATCAACAGCTAAGTTAGCCTTCCCAAGCTCCCCTTTTGCCTTCCCCCCCCTATCTCTTTGCGCTTAGAGAAAAATATGTTAGGATAGCTGTATCTTTTTCTATCTTGGCATTAATGGGCAGACAAACAATGCAAAAGCAAACCAGCTCAGGCAAAAAACTTCTCTTCCTAGTGGTGGGGGGGGCTGTTTTCTATCTTCTGGGAAACCAAATCTGGATTAACTGGCAGCAGGTTTATCCCCGCCTGGCTGACTTCAACCCTTTCTGGGGCCTGGCAGCGGTTGGTTTGGGGATGCTGCATTATACCTTCTGCGTTCTGATTTGGGAGGTCAGTCTCAATAAAGTGTTAGCGGTGTCTTTACCCTTGGGCAAGGGCTTTAGAATCTGGAGCATTTCCCAGATGGGTCGTTATATTCCGGGCAAGATATGGGCAATACTGGGTCGCCTGCATTTGTGCGAGCAGGAGAACATCCCCAAAGCCACCACCGCCGTCAGCATGTCTTTGGAGTTGGTGCTAGTGCTGGTGGCGGCTTTTTTTCTTTTCCTGGCCGGGCTTCCCTTCTGGCCTTCTCCCTTGCCCCTGGCCGAGTTTAAGTGGCTGCTGATTTTACTCCCTGGCCTATTGATATTCTTGCACCCGCGGGTGTTTGAAGCCATCATGAATCTGTTTCTACGCTTGAGCAAGCAGGAACCGGCCAAAATCAAGCTGGGATTTGCCGCTTTATTGCAACTGATGATCCTGGCCTTGATTAATTGGCTGCTGATAGGGGGGGCCTTGTTTTGTGTAATCAGAACGGTTTATGTGCTGGATTCGGCTGCAATCCCCCTGCTGGGGGGCATTTTTGCCCTGGCCTGGATGCTGGGCATGTTCGCCCTCTTTGCCCCCAGCGGCATCGGGGTGCGGGAGGGGGCGCTGGCCTATTTATTGAGTTTTCATCTGCCTGGCTATGTTGCTTCCCTGGTGGCAATTCTTAGCAGGTTAATTTTGCTGCTGGCGGAGGGGATTTTCTTTGTTATGGTGCTGGCAATAACCAGGGAGAAGGAATAAGAATGAAGGTATTACTAATAGAGCCTCCCTTTGAACGCTTTCAGGGAGTCAAGCGCGGCTTTTTCCCCCTGGGCCTGGCCTCTGTGGGGGCGTATTTAGGCAGGGCAGGGCACGAGGTGCTGATTTACGATGGGGAGTTGGGGGAGGAGACGGCCATTACCACTTATGCGGAGGCCGCCCACAGCTACGAGAAATTTTTGCAGGGCCTGCGCAATCCCTCGCACCCGATTTGGCAAGAGGTGGAAAAGCGCATTCGGGAGTTTACGCCGCAGGTAGTGGGGATTTCCTGCCCCACGGTCAAGTACGAAGCCGCCCTCTACATTGCCGGTTTGGCCAAAAAGCTGCTGCCGCAGGTGACGGTGGTCCTGGGCGGCTGTCACCCCACCGCCTTGCCCGCTCAAGTGTTGGCCAACCCCCAGGTGGACTATGTGGTGCGGGGGGAGGGGGAGCTGACCACGGCCGAGTTGCTGAGCGCCCTGGCTCAAGATGCCGACAAGAAGGGCATTAGGGGTCTCAGCTACAAAAAAAACGGGCAGGTGGTCCACAACCCGCTGCGGGAGCTGATCCCCAGGCTGGATGATTTGCCCTATCCTGGCCGGGAGTTGCTGCTGAACGACGGCAGTTACCCGGCGGAGGACATGGGGTTGTTGATGGGCAGCCGCGGCTGTCCCTACGCCTGCACCTATTGCGCCTCCAACAATATGTGGCAGCGGCGGGTGCGCTACCGTTCGGTTGCCAATATTATCGGGGAAATCAAGCAGGTGCAGGAGCGCTACGGTACCTGTCAGTTTTCCTTTGAGGATGATTCCTTTACCGCCAATTCCAAGTTAATCGGGGAATTTTGTGAGCAATTGCGGTTGGAAGGGCTGAAAATCAACTGGTCGGCAATTACCCGCATCAATCTGCTGACCGCTGAGATGGTGGAGCAAATGCAAGAGGTTGGCTGTAACCACCTGCGGGTTGGGATTGAGAGCGGCAGTGAAAAGATTTTAAAAGACACCTGCAAGGGGCTGAGCCTGGAGGATATGCGGCGGGGGGCCAACGTACTGCATCAGCAAGGAATTTATTGGTCGGCCTATTTTATGCTGGGGCTGCCTACGGAAAGCGAGGAGGATATCCGGGCTACGATTAGTTTCTTGCAGGAAATCAAGCCGGATTATGCCACCCTGAGTATCTTCACCCCCTACCCGGGGACGGCTATTTTTGAGCAGTTGCGCAAGCTGGGCCGGGTTTCGGAGGATATGGAGTGGAGCCGCTTTTCCCATGCCAGTCCCCATAACAACTTTGCCCTCCAGATAGAACCCCAGCGCTTTGCCGAACTGGTGGAATGGGCCGCCCAGGCGGTTGACAAGCACAACAGCAACCTGCTGCGCCTGCTCAAGCGCGCCAAGTCCAAAGGCTCAATCTATCTGCAAAAACCGAGTGAGCTAGGTAAAGACCTGCACGATTACCTGGCCTGGAAAAAAC
>QIFF01000325.1 GCA_003230635.1 bacterium
GGGCCGAGCCGTGAATAGGCTCAAACATGGAAACCCCCTCGGGATTGATATTCCCCGAGGCGGCAATGCCCATTCCCCCCTGAATCATGGCTCCCAGGTCAGTAATAATATCCCCAAACATGTTGCAGATAACAATCACGTCAAACCACTCGGGGTTCTTCACCATCCACATACAACAGGCGTCCACGTAAGCGTGGTCTTGCTCAATTTCCGGGTATTCCCGGCCAACCTCGGCAAAGGTACGAGTCCACAAATTATGCGCATAAGTCAAGACATTGGCCTTATCCACCATAGTAAGTTTGTTGTTTTTATTCCGCTTTTTGGTCAGTTCAAAGGCGTAACGGATGCAGCGCTCCACTCCCTTGCGGGTACAAACCATCTCCTGAACCGCTATTTCATCCGGGGTACCCTTTTTCATAAAACCGCCGGTGCCGATGTACAACCCCTCGGTATTCTCACGTACCACCACGAAATCTATCTGTTCCGGCCCTTTATTCTTAATCGGCGTCCAGACCCCGGGATACAGCTTAATCGGGCGCAGGTTGATATATTGATCCAGGGCAAAACGGGCTTTTAATAAAATCCCCTTTTCCAGAATGCCCGGCTCCACCTTATCATGACCGATCGCCCCCAGGTAAATAGCATCCATCTGCCTGAATTCAGTTAAGGCACTGTCCGGCAAAACCTCGCCGGTAGCCAGGTATCTATCCCCGCCGAAATCATAATCATGCAACTCATAACCAAAGCCGAACACCTCGGCTGCGGCTTTGAGCACCTTCATCGCTTCCCGGGTAACCTCCGGCCCAATCCCGTCCCCGGGCAAGACTGCAATTTTATACACCCTGTTAAACCTCCTTTTTCTTTGGAATAGGGGCTTTAGCCCCGTGAAAAGGACACGGGCGTAAACGCCCTACTCCAAGCTGCCCCTACTTTTACAAACAACTGGCGAAATGTTTTTTCACATAATTCATCAGGCCGCCCTCGCTAATCAACTCCTGCATAAAGGGCGGGAAGGGCTGGGCCTGATAAGTCTCGTTTCTGGTAAGATTTTTGATTGTACCCGTATTGACATCCACCGAGACTACATCCCCGGCTTGAATGCTTTCCGCCGCCTGCGGGCATTCCACAATCGGCAGCCCGATGTTTATAGAATTGCGGAAAAAGATACGGGCGAAGGTCTTGGCAATTACGCAAGAAACCCCCACTGCTTTAATAGAGATCGGCGCATGCTCACGCGAGGAACCGCAGCCGAAATTACTCCCCGCCACCAGAAGATCACCGGGCGCAACCTTAGCCGCAAACCCGGCATCCAAACCCTCCAGACAGTGCCTGGCCAGCTCCACCGGGTCCGAAGTATTTAAGTAGCAAGCCGGAGTAATTTCATCGGTATTGATATTGTTTCCATATTTCCAGGTCTTGCCTTGCATTAATCCAATATCTCCTCATTTTTGCTGGCTAATATTCCATCAACAACTAACAACAAGAATTCCTTCACTTGTTCGGTAATGAACAAACAATATTCCTGATTTATTTCAATCCTGTTACCCCTACCGATAGCAACAATTTGGATAGAATCTGTTTTGCCTATCTTATCATTTGTAATTTTTATTCTGTCCCTTATTTCGGCTAAAAGGTTTTTAGGTATACACCCGTTATCATGTACTATTCGGTTCCGTACTTTATTAAACGTAATAATCTCGTCACATTCCTCTTTTAATTTAGCCTCAACATCATAGGATATAACTTTTTTTAAATATTCGCTAACTTGTCTCAAGTTACCGTCGGCTTTAATATCTTTATAGGAAAGAGCAATCTTAGTATACTGTCCTTTTGCTAAATTACATATCCTACCCAGATTATCTTCAAGAAAGCTATAAACAATCATTATATAAGAACAAGTTAAAGTTCTTCTAAAATCCTCATCCATCCTAGCATACTCCTCAAGCCGCCAGACTATGTCTTCTTGTGCTTGTTCTGTTGATAAGTTTTTACTGCGTTTATCTATCAACTTTCCCACTTTTTCGCATTCCTGATCTAGTGCCTTTTGGGTAAACGCAACCAGTTTTTTTAATGTATCCACATCATATTCAATACCGCTTCGATATATTTTAAGTCTATTCATAGCAAATGTTCCTCAACAACTTAGTCAGTAAAAATAAAGGGTGGGCTGCGCCCACCTTTTGAAATTGGTGGGCACAGCCCACCCTACCCAATCTCACATCCCTGCTCAATCGCCTTGCTCATCTGTTCAGCATCTTCATCAGAAATCACCCCGCATAGTTCAGCAAAGCGAGCTTTTTTCTTTTTTTTCTTACCCTTGCTTAGCAGGAATTCAATGAAGTCCCGCAACTCTCCCATTTTTTCCTCGGGTAGTTTTCTGATTTTACCCTCAATATCAGTTAGCTGTTGTTGAGTCAACATCTTAAACTTCCTCCGGCCCGGCGATTCGGCCCTTGATGGCCGAAGCCGCCGCTACCGCCGGGTTGGCCAGATAGACTTCGCTCTTGAGAGAACCCATTCTGCCTACAAAATTGCGGTTGGTGGTGGCCAGCGCCCGCTCGCCCTCGGCCAGAACTCCCATATAGCCGCCCAGGCAGGGCCCGCAGGTGGGGGTGCTGACTACCGCTTCGGCATCCAGAAAGACCTGGATCAATCCCTCGTCCAGGGCTTGCTGATAAATCGTTGGAGTGGCCGGGATGACAATCAAGCGCAGGTTGGGGGCGATCTTATGCCCGCGTAAAATATCCGCCGCTACCCGCAAATCGGAAATACGCCCATTGGTGCAGGAACCGATTACTACCTGGTCTAATTCTATATTTCCCACCTCGTCAATGGGTTTGGTATTTTCCGGCAGGTGCGGGAAGGCCACCTGCGGTTTGATTTTGCTGCAATCAAACTCATAGGTCTTGGCATAGACTGCATCTTTGTCGCTGGAATAAATTTTATAATCCCGCTTGGCGCGCGGCTTGACGTATTCCAAAGTCTTGTCGTCCACCGCCACAATCCCGCTTTTACCCCCGGCCTCAATCGCCATATTGCACATGGTCAGGCGCTGCTCCACCCCCAGGGATTGAATGGTCTCCCCGGTAAACTCCATGGCCTGGTAGAGCGCCCCATCCACCCCGATCTGCCCGATGGTGTAGAGGATTAAATCCTTGCCGCTGACCCAGGGCTGCAAGCGGCCATAATAAATAAACTTGATGCTTTCCGGCACCTTGAACCACAACTGGCCGCTGAGCATGGCCGCCGCCAGATCGGTGCTGCCTACCCCGGTGGCAAAGGCCCCCAAAGCCCCGTAAGTGCAGGTATGCGAATCGGCCCCGATAATCAAATCCCCCGGCAGTACCAGGCCCTGCTCAGGCAGAAGGGCATGCTCCACCCCCATCCGCCCCACTTCAAAATAATGGGTTAGCTGCTGCTCACGGGCAAACTCCCGTAGAATCTTGCACTGCTCGGCGGACTTAATATCCTTATTCGGGACATAGTGGTCGGGCACCAGGATTACTTTATGCCGGTCAAAGACCTGCTTTGCCCCCAGTTTCTTGAATTGCTTAATGGCAATCGGGGCGGTAATATCATTGCCCAGGGCAATATCCACCCCGGCCTGGATAAACTCTCCCGGCTCAACAGTTTTACGCCCACAGTGTGCCGCCAGGATTTTTTGGCTGATGGTCATGGGCATTAGCAACTTCCACCCTCAAAAATTGCGCGGTTGATAGCATGTAAATAAGCCTTGGCGCTGGCTTCCACAATATCGGTGGAGGCGGCCTTACCGCTAACTACCTTGCCCTTTACCTCCAGGCGCAGGCGCACCTCCCCCATAGCATCCTTGCAACTGGTTACCCGGTGGACGGAATAGTACAGCAGCTTGCCCG
>QIFF01000097.1 GCA_003230635.1 bacterium
TTCGGAACCGTTTCCATGATCATGCGCCTGCTCAAATTGCCCGACAACCGGGTGAAAATCCTGGTGCAGGGTTTGATGCGGGCCAAGATTTTGGAATATATCCAGGATAAGCCTTTCTACAAGGTGCGCCTGGAAAAAATCCCCGAGCCGGAAAGCAAAGAGCTTACCCTGGAAGAAGAGGCCCTGATGCGCAATGTGCGCAGCCAGTTGGAGCGCTGTGTGGCTTTGGGGCGGGTGGTCATGCCGGACGTGGTGGTGATTGCCAATAACGTCAACGAGCCGGGGCGGCTGGCGGACCTGGTGGTTTCCAATCTCAACATAAACACTCACGATACCCAGGAAGTCCTGGAGCTGGTTGAGCCTGTCCCGCGCTTGCAAAGGGTAAGTGAAATACTGTCTAAAGAGATTGAAATCCTCAGCATGCAGCAGAAAATCCAGGTTCAGGCCAAGGAGGAGATTGACAAGAATCAGCGCGAGTACTTCCTGCGCCAGCAATTGAAGGCCATCCAGCAAGAGCTGGGAATGGATGACGCCCACACCGAAGAAATCAACGAGCTGGAGAAAAAAATCGCTGAGGCCGAGATGCCGGAAGCGGTGGCCAAGGAGGCCAAAAAGCAGCTGGGCCGCTTATCCAAGATGCACCCCGAGGCCGCCGAGGCCGGGATTGTGCGCAATTACATCGAGTGGCTGGTGGAAGTGCCCTGGAGTAAAAGCACGGAAGACCGGCTGGACATCAAAGAGGCCTCCAAGGTGCTGGACGAGGACCATTATGACCTGGAAAAGGTCAAGGAACGCATTCTGGAATACCTGGCGGTGCGCAAGCTCCAGCCGGAGATGAAGGGGCCGATCCTGTGCTTTGTAGGCCCGCCCGGGGTGGGCAAGACCTCTCTGGGTAAATCCATCGCCCGCGCCCTGGGGCGTAAGTTTGTGCGTATATCCTTAGGGGGCATCCGGGATGAGGCGGAGATCCGCGGTCACCGGCGCACCTATATCGGCGCCCTGCCGGGGCGGGTTATTCAGAGCATCAAGCAGGCCGGCACCAACAACCCGGTTTTTATGATGGACGAGGTGGACAAAATTGGGGCGGATTTCCGCGGCGACCCCTCCTCGGCCCTGCTGGAGGTGCTGGACCCGGAACAAAACAGCGCCTTCAGCGACCACTACCTGGGGGTGCCCTTTGACCTGTCCAAGGTTATGTTCATTACCACCGCCAACCTGTTAGATCCCATCCAGCCGGCCTTCCGCGACCGCATGGAGACCCTTTTCCTCTCCGGCTATACCGAGGAGGAAAAGCTCAAGATCGCCCACCAGTTTCTGATCCCTAAACAATTGAAAGAAAACGGTATTTCTGAGGCTCACCTGCGTTTTGGGGACAATGCCATCCGCAAAATAATCTCCGCCTACACCCGCGAGGCCGGGCTGCGCAACCTGGAGCGGGAGATCGGCTCGGTCTGCCGCAAGGTGGCCCGGGAGGTGGCGGAAGGCAAACAGACCCTTACCAGGCTCACCAGCAATAACCTTAGTAAGTACCTGGGGGTGCCCAAGTTTATCCGGGAGACGGAAAACAAACAGGATACGGTGGGGGTAGCCACCGGCCTGGCCTGGACCGAAAGCGGCGGCGATATTCTCCATGTTGAGGCTACCACCATGAAGGGCAAGGGGGCGCTGACCCTGACCGGGCATCTGGGCGATGTGATGAAGGAATCCGCCCAGGCAGCCCTGAGTTACACCCGCTCCCGCTCCAAATCCCTGGGAATTGATGAGGGTTTTTACGCCAAGAACGACCTTCACATTCATGTGCCCGCCGGGGCTATTCCCAAGGACGGCCCCTCGGCCGGCATCACCATGATCACCGCCCTGGTCTCCACCCTGACCGGAAAACCGGTGCGCAGGAATGTGGCCATGACCGGGGAAATTACCCTGCGCGGCAAGGTTCTGCCGGTGGGGGGAATCAAAACCAAAGTCCTGGCCGCCCGCCGGGCAGGCATTGACACGATTATTCTCCCCTACGAAAACAAAAAGGACTTGCAGGAAATCCCGCAAAATGTCAGGCGCCACATGAAGTTCTTCTTTGCCCAAAGCGTGGATGACGCCCTGGGAGAGGCGCTGGTCAAATAAAACAAGTCATCAGCTATCAGCCGTCAGCCATCAGTAAAAGCTTTTAGCTGAGCGCTGAAAACTGAAAGCTGGATTTAGCCATGTTCCACACCGCCAGTGAGCAGGAAATAAAAACAGGGAAAATCGCGGATCAGTATTTCGTCCGCACCCTGCAGATTCTCAAGGCCAAGGGCATCAACAATCGGGTGGTGGCCGAGGTAACCCTCAAGGGCACCCCGCCCGATTGGAGTTGGGGGGTGCTGGCCGGGATTGAAGAGCTAGCCTTCCTGCTGGAGGGTTTGCCGATTGATGTCCTGGCTCTGCCCGAGGGCACAGTCTTTGCCCCGGGCCAGCCGCTAGTGGTTCTGGAGGGTCTTTATCAAGATTTTTGCGCTTATGAAACCGCCCTGCTGGGCCTGCTCTGCCAGGCCTCCGGCATCGCCACTAAGGCCTCGCGCTGCAAAAAGGCCGCCCAGGAACGGGTGGTCTTAAGCTTTGGGGCGCGGCGCATGCACCCGGCAATTGCCCCCATGATTGAGCGCAACGCCTTTATCGGCGGCTGCGACGGGGTGGCGGTGGGCAAGAGCGCCGAGTTGATCGGGGAGTCCCCGCGGGGCACAGTTCCCCACGCCCTGGTGCTGCTGATCGGGGACACGGTCGAGGCCATGAAGGCCTTTCATGAAGTAATTGAGCCGGCGGTCAAAAGGGTGGCCTTGATCGACACCTTCGGGGACGAGAAGCTGGAAGCGCTCAAAGTGGCTGAAGCCTTGGGGGAGAACCTGTTCGCCCTGCGCCTGGACACCCCCTCCTCGCGGCGGGGAGATATGCTGCAAATCTTGAAGGAAGTGCGCTGGGAGCTGGACTACCGAGGTTTTACCCAGGTCAAGCTCTTTGTCAGCGGGGGGCTGGATGAGCGCCAAATCCAGCGGCTTAACGAGGCGGCTGACGCCTACGGCGTCGGCACTGCGATCAGCAATGCCCCGGTGATTAACTTCTCCTTTGACATTGTGGAAATTGAGGGGCAGCCAATCGCCAAAAAGGGCAAGTTCTGCGGGCGCAAACAGCTCTGGCGCTGCCGGGAGTGTGACGCAACCCGTGTCTTAGCGGCGCATACGCCGGCGGACAAGTGCCCAGCCTGCGGCGGTCAGCCTCAAGCCCTACTCCAACCGCTGATTAAAGAGGGGCAACCGGCCGCTCCCCTGCCCACCACCCAAGCCATCCGCCAATACGTGCTGCAACAACTGGCCGACCGAGAGTTATTTTAAGATGCACTTAGCCGATCAACTCGCCCTCCTGACCAAGGGAGCGGTAGAGGTTATTAATCAAGAGGAACTGGCCAAGAAGCTGGAGCGCTCGCAAAAGACGGGTGTGCCCCTGAACATCAAGGCCGGCTTTGACCCCACTGCGGCTGATTTGCACCTGGGACACACTGTTTTAATTTATAAACTTAAGCAATTCCAGGAGTTAGGCCATAAGGTGCAGTTCCTGATCGGCGACTTCACCGCCCTGATCGGCGACCCCAGCGGGCGCAACAGCGCGCGGCCGCCTTTAACCCCTGAGCAAGTACAAGAGAACGCCAGCACCTACACCCGCCAGGTTTTCAAGCTCTTACACCCTGAAAAAACAGAGATTGTTTTTAATAGCAACTGGATGGAAAAGATGTCGGCGGCGGATTTAATCAAGCTGGCCTCCCATTATACGGTGGCGCAGTTGCTGGAGCGCAACGACTTTGCCCAGCGCCTTGCCCAACAGAAACCTTTAAGTATGCACGA
>QIFF01000053.1 GCA_003230635.1 bacterium
AGCGCTATTTTTTATTGCCTCCCTGCTGGCGTATATCAAAGGGCGGCAGAGTAAAGGCGCCCCACGTATCCTATGGTATGCAGTTTGCTTGTTTAATGGGCTTTTAGCTTTTGGCAGCAAAGAAAATACTGCTACCTTGCCTCTTTTTATCGGCTTGTATGATATTTATTTCTTCCAGGGCTTAGATTGGCAAAAGATTAAAAAGAAATTGCCCCTTTTCCTACCAGCTTTAGGCATATCTTTGCTAACAGCGCTAATTTACACCGAATTCAAGGTGTTCTCTTTTTTTTCCGAAGGCTATAAAACCCGTCCTTTCAGCATGGGGCAGCGGGCGCTGACCCAACTGCGGGTGGTGGTCTATTACTTTTCCCTGCTATTTTATCCCCATCCCTCTCGTCTCAACCTGGATTATGACTTCCCCCTCTCCTACTCTCTGCTAAATCCCCCCAGCACTTTGCTTTGCTTCTTCATAATCTTCGGCCTGTTGGGTCTGGGATTTTACCTAATGAAACGCCGTCCGCTGATTTCCTTTTGCATTTTTTGGTTCTTTGGCAACCTGGTGATTGAATCCAGTATCGTACCCCTGGATTTGGTTTATGAGCACCGCCTGTATCTACCCTCGCTGGGATTTTTCTGCCTTTTGGTTATGTTTGTAATTATCGGCATAGAGCGCTGGATACCCCCGAAAACAGGGCAAAAAGCGCTGAAAATAGTCAGTCTGACCCTTGTGCTGGGAATGTTAACCCTCTGGACGCATCAGCGCAACCAGGTCTGGCACAGCGTAATCAGTCTGTTGGAGGATGTGGTCGCCAAATCCCCCAGCAAATCCCGCCAGCACGTCAACCTGGGGGTAGCCTACAGCGCAATTGGGGAGATTGACAAGGCCATTGAGCGCTACAAAATCGGCATTCGCCTGGACCCCAACTATCAGCAGACATACAATAACCTGGGAAACGCATACAACCGCAAAGGGATGCTGGATGAAGCCATTGTGGAGTATAAAAAAGCCATCAAGATGCGGTACAACTACAAAGAAGCGCATAACAACATGGGCAGCGCCTATTATAAAAAGGGGATGCTGGATGAGGCTATTAAAGAGCATCTAATCGCTTTAAAAATCCAGGAGGACTGCGAAAAAAGCTTGAATAACCTGGGAGTATCCTACAGCGCCAAAGAAATGTATCCCCAGGCAATAACGGCTTTTAAAAAAGCCATTGAAACCAAACCGGATTTTGCTAAACCCTACATCAACCTCGGCCTGGCCTACATTGCGATGGGTCAAGCCGGGCAAGCAATCAGTCAACTGGAGCGAGCCCGCCGCCTGGAACCAAATAATGCCAGTGTCTATTATAATCTGGGTAATGCCTACGGCGAGCTGGGGCAACAGGAAAAAGCAATAAGCTCTTTTCAACAAGCAATACGCCTGAAACCCAATTATGCCAATGCCTACAACAATATAGGCTTGGCCTACCGCCAACTCAAGCAAAATAAAGCAGCGATTGCTGCTTATCGGAAAGCCATCCGTCTCAGCCCGCGGCGGGCGGTGTTCCATTACAATCTGGGACTGGCCTATGCTCAAAGCAAACGCTATCAACTAGCGGTCCAATCCTTGCAGCAAGCGATTGCTCTTTCCCCCCGCCTGACCCGCGCCCATCTTGACCTGGCAACCACCTGGGAGGCCCTGGGGCAATATCAGGACGCAGCACATGAATATGAAACCGTAATCAAACTGGCTCCCAACTACGTCCAGGCTTACCAAAACCTGGGGTTGCTGTATCTTAATCAATTCCGCAACCGGGAAAAGGCCCGCTTTTACCTGCAAAAGGCCCTTCGCTTGACCAGCGATTCCAGCAGCAGGAAATTCCTGCAACAACAGCTTTCCCGCCTTAGATAGTTTCCCCTGCATAACTTTTTCACAGGTGGGGGAACTCCCGCTTGACAATCACCCCCCAATCTGCTACTTTGCCCTTTGCGTCAAGGGGTAGAGGGCACCTTTAAAAAATGGCCTTTTCGCCCAATATCTGCGTTATGCTCAAAATTTAATCCTCGGAATATCAGGCATATGCCTGTGGTTAAATTTCTCGCATGCCTTGATATTGAACGAAAATTCTCATTTTTCAAGGCACCCTAAGGTTATGAAACGTTCACTGACTAAAGATGAAGCCTGGCTGGCTTTGAGTTTGATCCCCGGGGTGGGGCGCAGCGCTATTGCGCGCTTGATTGCCCATTTTGAAGACCCTTGTGACGCCTTGACCGCTTCTGCGGAGGAACTGGCCGAGGCAGAGGGATTGAACCCCAAAATCGCCCAGGCGATTTGTGAGTTTGATTACCGGCCTGCCCTGGAGCAGGAACTGGCACTGGTGGAGCGCTTGGGTGTGCGGGTTGTTACCCTGGATGATGGGGCCTATCCGGAGAATTTAAGCCAGATTTATGACCCCCCTGCGCTGCTGTATGTTAAGGGGGAGCTAAAAGAGGCGGATAGGTATGCTGTCGCCCTGGTGGGAGCCAGGAAGTGCAGCCGCTACGGAAAGCTGGCCGCTGCCAAGCTGGCCGCCCAGTTGGTGGCAAAGGGGCTGACCGTGGTCAGCGGGATGGCGCGGGGGATTGACAGCGCCGCTCACCGGGGTGCGCTGGAGGCCGGGGGGCGCACGATTGCCGTTCTGGGCTGCGGTTTGTCAATCGTCTATCCCCCGGAAAACAGGGACTTGATGGAGCAGATTGCCCAACAGGGTGCGGTAATCTCTGAGTTTCCTATGGCCACTGCCCCGGTGGGTTACAATTTCCCGGTGCGCAACCGGGTTATTTCCGGGCTTTCCTTGGGGGTGGTAGTGGTAGAGGCGGCCAGGCGCAGCGGTTCTTCCATTACCATAGGCTGCGCCCTGGAGCAGGGGCGGGAGTGCTTTGCCGTACCCGGCAGTATCAATTCCCCCTTCAGCCACGGCTGTCATCACCACATTAAACTGGGGGCCAAGCTGGTGGAAGGGGTGGAGGATATTCTGGAGGAGTTGCAGCCGCAATTGGCCGGGCTGATGCCTGAAGCATCGGCGGAAGCAATGACCCCTGAGGGGATGGACTTTGAATTGAGTACGGAGGAGCAGGAGGTGTTGAGTCTGCTTTCTTATGACCCGGTTTATGTGGATGAGGTCACCATAAACAGTAACTTTAGCCCGCAGCAGGTCTTGGGAATATTAATGAGCCTGGAGATGAAGAATAAGGTTATTCAATCCCCCGGGCAGACGTATAGTTTAAGGTAATTGACGATTACTTCCTCTCCCCCTGGGGGAGAGGGAACTTTCGTAAAAGGTAAAAAATGGCGAAAAAGTCTTTAATCATAGTTGAGTCACCCACCAAGATTAAAACCATCGGCAAGTTCCTGGGGCCGGAGTATGTGATTAAGGCCTCGGTGGGGCATGTCAAGGACTTGCCGAGCAAGGAGTTGGGGGTGGATGTGGAGAACGGCTTTGCCCCCAAGTATGTGACCATTCGCGGCAAGGGTAAGGTCTTGACCGAGATCAGAAAGGCGGCCGCAACGGCGGAGAAGATTTATCTGGCCCCTGACCCGGACCGTGAGGGAGAGGCCATTTGCTGGCATCTGGCCCAGGATTTGAAGAAACACAAAGACAAAATCGCCCGCCTGTTCTTTAATGAAATTACCAAAAGCGCAGTGGTGGAGGCCCTGCAGCACCCCACCCAGATCAATCAGGATTTGTTTCACGCCCAGCAGGCCAGGCGTATTCTGGATAGGCTGGTGGGCTATAAACTCAGTCCCTTGCTCTGGCGCAAGGTGCAGCGGGGCTTGAGTGCGGGGCGGGTGCAGTCGGTGGCGGTGCGTTTAGTCTGTGAGCGGGAAGAGGAAATCAAGG
>QIFF01000234.1 GCA_003230635.1 bacterium
CTGGTCAGAGACACAGAGTAATACAGCCGTTAAGAACGGGCTTTTTAATGTACTCTTGGGTACCGCAACTGTGGGAGGAGTTCCAGAAAGTGTTTTTACAGGTGCAGACAGATGGCTAGGTGTGGCTGTGGAAAGTGATTCTGAAACAAGTCCAAGACAACAGCTTATTAGTGTTACGTATGCTTTTAAAGCAAGTGATGCAGATAAACTAGATGGTTATAATGCTGTCGATTTGATTAGTGCGGGGGCTCCAACCGTTTATGACTATAATGATTCAACAACTTCATCCACGGAAATAGAATCTGGTAATGTCAAAATATGTTACGGGCATGTTTGGGTTGACGGATTTGGTACTGTAACGGTATCTAATCTTCCTTTTACTAGTTCATCAACATATTCTACTGCTGGTTCATACAATATAAATGACAGAACTGTTGAAGGGAAAATTCAGATAAGAAGACAAAGCAGTAGCCAACTTCAAATAAGTAACTCACATTTTAGTACAAAAGAAATTAATTGGATAGCAATAGGTTGGTAGAGTAGATTGTAGGTACAAAATGAAAAAGGCAATTGTACATTAAAAGGGGTTGTGCTTGTCATTTCAAATTGTATGCAAATCATTATGAAGTTTCTAAAATGGCACTATATTGAGTATAATCCCGACTAAAACTTTAATAAGGATGCAATTATGAATAAGGCTAAGATTAAAAAGAAAATGCTCTTTCTCTTAATACCCTTGCTTTTCACAACACTATATTTCTACCAAGCCTTTGCCACCCCGATGGCCACCCAAAATCCCCCACCTGTGGTCACTTGAAAATCCCCCACACACTGCACATGCCTGAGGCATAAAAGAGCCTCAAAGAAAGCTTCACAAACAGGCAGCAGAACGTTACAACCTCCCATTAAAAACTCTACATGGGAGGAAAAGAAAGGATGAACGTTTTGCACCCTAACAAAAAAGCAGCGATAATTACACTACTTACCAATGGGATCAGCCAGCGGGAGATCATGCGCAAAGTCCGTGTAGACCGTAAGACGGTACGCAAGTATGCCCGCATAGCCGATTCAGCGCCCGCACAGAATCCCTCAGAATCAAAATCCCCCGGGATGGCCACCGGCTCTGAGGTCCTATCCATTCAAAATCCCCCACCCCGGCCATCGGCTTTTACTGAGATTGAAGCCCTTAACGACAATATCCCTGCCCATGCCCGCTCTGCCTGTGAACCGCACCAGCCATGGATACAGGAGCAGGTGCGCCTGGGCAGAAATGCCATGGCCATCTATCAGGATCTGGTGGAGAGTTTTGCATTTGAGCATAAATACAACAGTGTGAAGCGGTTTGTGCGAGGCTTAAAAAAGAAAAACCCAAAGCAGTATGACCGACTTGAGTTTCTGCCCGGAGAGGAGGCTCAAGTAGATTACGGTCAGGGAGCGCTTACCCGGCACCCGCAAACCGGCCGATACCGACGGCCCCGGCTTTTTGTAATGACACTGAAGTACTCACGCCGCTCATTCAGGAAAGTTGTATGGAAATCCAGCCAGGAGGTCTGGGCCAAGCTGCATGAGGAGGCCTTCCGGTATTTTGCTGGATGTCCTCAGTATGTGGTCTTGGATAATTTGAAAGAGGGAGTTATAAAGCCCGACATCTATGAGCCGGAGTTAAATGCGGTGTATGTAGCACTTCTTTCTCACTACGGGGTAGTGGCCGATCCCTGCCGGGTGGCAGATCCCAACCGTAAGGGGACCGTAGAGAACGCCATACAGCATACCCAGAACACAGCACTGAAGGGGCGTCGGTTTGAAACCATTGAGCAGCAAAACCAGTGGCTGATGCACTGGGAGGAAAACTGGGCCTCAAAAAGAGTCCACGGCCGGACCAAACGACAGGTAGAAGAGATGTTTCAAGAAGAGAGACCCCATCTGATGGAGCTTCCCATAACACAGTTCGGTTACTTCTCACAGGTTGTTCGCACCGTACAGGATGATGGCTTGATTCAGGTTGATGATTGCTTTTATGCAGCCCTGCCGGCACCACTGCACTCGAAAGTTATCGTTCGGATATATGAGTTTGAAATTGAGATCATAGATCGCAGGACCCTGGAAGTCATCCGGCGGCATTCCAAGAGCCCCAGGAAGGGAATGGTTCTTATGGATGAAAAAGACCGGATATTTAATCCCTCCCGGCAGACTCGTTATCTGTTTGCACGGGCCGCTGAGATTGGCCCCCATACTAAAAATCTCTGTAAGACGTTGTTTGCCGAGGAAGGCCGTCCCGGGCAACGGCGTATGCGGGGCATTGTCGATCTGGCTCGTAAATTTGAAGCCTGTCACATCGAGCAGGCGGCACAGCTTGCCGTTAGCAAAGGTTTGAGAAAATGCCGTGTGATCCGGCGTTTGGTACAGGATATCAGCAAGCTGCAAAAATCTGTTTCGCAGCCCTGTGATGAAACGCTTATCCAGCAACACCAACTGATTCGCCCTCCTGAGGATTACGCGTTATTCTTTGAGCAACACGCTGCCGGTACAAAAGACAATAACAATAAAAAACCCCTACATTGATACAACCACAGAAAGGAGATTACTACCATGGCGATGACAACAACAGAAATTGAAAAAAACCTGAGGGCACTCAGGCTGCACGGCATGTGTGCCACCCTGCAAGCCAGGGCACTTCAGGTCCAGCAGGGCGAGAATTCTTTCATGGAAGCCGTTGGGGCCCTTGTGCAGGATGAAATGGATTATCGTTTCTCCCAATTGATTGATCGTCGGTTTAATGCCTCGGGCCTGAAAGAAAAAAAACTGATGAACGGCTTTGAGTGGAGTTTTAATCCCAGACTTCCGAAACAAGAAATTCTTGAGCTTATCAGCACCACGTTTGTACAAAAGGGGGAGGATGCTCTGCTGATCGGTCATCCGGGTACCGGCAAAAGTCACGTTGCAAAAGCTGTCGTTCACGGTGCTACCCAGGCAGGCTATCCGGTAGTTTACCGTGAAGCCCATAGCTTCTTTGCCGATATCTTTGAAGCTACCCAGACCGGCAAAACCAAAAAAATTCTCAAGCTTTTTGGTGAAACGGATCTGCTTGTGATTGATGACCTGTTCCTGAGAAAACGGGTGCCGGACAATGCTGCGGATGATCTTCTGGATATCATCCTTTCCCGTTACTCCAAAAGAAAAAGCACAATGATTACCTCAAACCGTCCAGTTGAGGATTGGGGCAAACTTCTCAAAGACAATGCGGCGGCTTCTGCTATTTTGGATCGGCTGCTGCACCGAGGACACCTTCTGAAATTTGAGGGGAAAAGCTATCGGCTCAAAGAAGCTTCTAAAAGACTTGCTTTAGGAAAGAAAAAGAACTAAGCTAAACTTGTTCTGCTGCCTGGGGGTGGGGGATTTTGACCCGGCCACAGGTGGGGGATTTTCAAGTGGCCATCGGGGGCCAGTAGTAGTGAAGACTACTGTATCACAGTTGATGTTATCAACACTGGTGGTACAGAAATTGTAGATGGTAATGAAGCAGAATCAGAAAACTACTATCTATTCGGTTCTATAGGGCAGAGCATAATCCACATCTCAACAGCCCAAAGTGAAAACTATGATCTTGATGCAGGATTTCTCTATGGTGCAAAGGCTTCTAGTTTTTCTGACAATGACGGTGTTTGTTGGAATGAAGATAATTGCGCCGTAATTTTTAGATAATGTCGGAAAAGTGAGAGTTAAAAAACTACAACCCACCTCCGGTTAATGGGAGGCTGTCAAGTTTTTAGTTGAAAATATTTTAATGGCTCCCATTGCATTATCCTATTAATAATTTTCAAGCAGCATCTGAAAACTTTTTATCATA
>QIFF01000088.1 GCA_003230635.1 bacterium
AATGCGGGGCGGCACCCACAAAGGCTCTGAAATCCTGCTGCGCTTTTATAACCCCCAGGCCAAGAGCAAACTGAGCGGTGAACAACTGCTGGCCGGTTTTAACAACCCCTTGCTGGCTCTTCCCTCACCCCAGTGGTTTGCCCAAACCAAAGCACTGGGCTGGATAGCTCCCGCTGATTTAAAAAGCAAGGACAAGGAATTGAACGAGGCCCTGCAGCGCTATGAAAGATTGCAGCGCTGCAAGGTACATGAGGAAGATTCGGACATTCAGCACGAAGAAATCCCTCCCAGTACGGTTTATACCGAACGCAACAAGCGGGGAGAGGGCCTGGACTGGTACGGCTGGATGGACTTCGGGGACTTGGTATGGGGGGGCGAAGGCGGGGATGGGGCTTACGCCAGCGGGCATTATGACTGGCCCTATGGAATGTTCCTACAATTTGTGCGCACGGCAGACTATGCCTTTTTTGACCTGGGCGACGAAATAGTACGCCACCGCATGGATATTGACCAATACCACAGCAAAACCGGCAGCCCCTGGCTGGCCAATTTCGCCTGGAACGAATTCGGCAGCCACGAGCGCTGGCCGGAGCCCTGGGAGCCAAATCCAAGCCATACCTGGATCAAGGGACTGGTGCTTTATCATCTCTTAACCGGCAACCCCAAAGCCAAAGAGGTGGCCCTGGCGGTGGGCGGCGCCACCAAGTACTATTGGACTCACGACTGGGGTGATTCGCGTCCGGGCAGCTCCGAACTCAGAATCCAGGGCTGGAGTATTGAAAACTTAATAGAGCTGTATAAACTGACCGGGAAGAAGGCTTACCTGAACTTGGCGACCAAGGTCTACCGGGAGAGAACCTCCCCCTTCATTCGACCGGGGGGTTATGCCGGCAATCCCCGCGAGGTGAACATTTACCAGTTGGTGCTGGTGCTGGAGCCGTTGATAGAGCTGGATTTATTGCTGGACGACGAGGCGCTCAAGGACGACATCCTGCGGCTGCTGGAATTCCTCATAAGACGGGCTTACAGCGGGGGGAAAGTGCAAGAGATGAAGGAAGTAACCCTTTATCAGCAATATTACCTGCCTTACCAGATGAATGCGCACACCGGCTTTAAAACCGCCTCGGCACCGGGCTACAACTTCATGACCTGCAATGCCCTGGCCTATGCCTACTGGATTACCGGCAGGGAGGAATACCGGAAATTGAGCCGGCGCATATTCAAGGATGCGGTTTTCTACTGGCAGGAGGACACCATTTCCTTTGATATTAACAAGCGCTCCCCGATTGCCTATGCCGCCGCTCACTTCCCCGGCTCGCGCACTAAGATTCACGGCTGGATTAACCGCTATCCCCAAGTGTTTCTTTACCTGTTCAACCAGACAAGGGAAGACACCATCCCGCCCGCAGCAATCAAAGACCTGGAGGCCATTGCCTCTTACGGCAAAATAATCCTGGACTGGACAGCACCGGGGGATGACGGCAGGCAGGGTAAAGCCAACCGCTACCAAATAAAATACGCCACCCAGAATATGGGCTCGGAAATGGGCTGGCTGCAAGCCAAGCATCTGGCGGGAGAACCAACACCCCAAGATTACACCAGCATCCAAAAATTCACTGTCAAAGGACTGAAACCAGGCAAGACTTACTACTTCGCCATCCGCAGCCTGGACGAAACCAATAACCTGTCGCCGGTTTCCAATGTGGTGTCGATTGATTTAAAGTAGGGGCGGGTCTTGTAGCTGCCCGTTTTTGTAGTTGCCTGATTTATCAGGCAAATTTTTCTTACATTCGCCCCGGCTCTTTAACTAAAAAACTTCGCAATATCATTAATACTAAGGCCAAATTCTTTTGCCATTTTTAAGAACAAGCTGAAAAGTTGGGTTACATTTGATATAGAACTAAGCGAACTTTTGAATCTTTGTAAGAAGTCTTTTTCTTTACTCCCTTCTGGGTATTCAGAAATATTTTCATCAATCTTACTCTGAATTTCAAGAAGCATTTGAAGATGAACAGACTGGTTTTGTTGTTGATTAATGCTTAATACTGTATGTGGCACTCCACTAACAGAGGCGGAACCAAAAGGGCCAAGTTCATCCGCAAAATATTCAGCATGAAGTCTGGAAATCAAGCCACCTAATTTCTGTCTATATGTAACGAGACGGATGGCAGGGGAACCAACATTATATAAAATAGGCTCAAGAAGAAAACGACTATAGTCTTCCCCTGAAACTTTGCTAAGTGAGTCCACGGCTTTGTTATATTGCGTCCACACAGCTTCATCACCTATAATATCAATATGGGGGATTTTAACGGGAGGAGCTTGTCTAAGATAACCTTGTAACTCAGCATATAAAGGACGTATTTTTTCTTTGTCCACCATATTGTTTGACCTCCTTTTCGTAGTGCAGCCCTTTTAGGGCTGCCACCTAGCAGGGCTAAAGCCCTGCACTACGTTTGGATTCCTGCTTTCGAAGGAATGACAGAAAGGGCAAAAAAACTTACGTCCGGTATTCCGCATTTATCTTGATATAATCATAGGAAAGGTCGTTGCCCCAGATCACCGCCTGGGCCTGGCCCTGATTGAGGACAATGGAAATGG
Organism: bacterium; assembly: GCA_003230635.1. Next base: position 2,602 of record QIFF01000088.1, read on the forward strand.
TGACCTCCGGCTGCTGTAGCAAGGGCTGCACCTGCTTTTCTGCCTCTTTACCCAGGCCGACACCATTCTTCACCAACAGAACATCACCAATCAAAATATCCACCCGCTGGGGGTCGAAGGCAACCCCAGCTGCCCCGGCGGCGGCCATAATCCGTCCCCAGTTGGCATCGGCGGCGAAAAGGGCGGTCTTGACCAGGTTGGAGTTAGCCACCTGCAAGGCAATGCGCCGGGCGTCATCCTCAGTAGCGGCCTGCTGCACCCGCACCTCAATCACTTTGGTAGCCCCTTCCCCGTCCTTGATAATCATTTTGGCCAGTTGTCGGCAGACGTAATTCAGCCCCTCCTGGAAAACAGGCCACTCATCATCATCCGGCTGCAATACAAGATTGCTCACCCCGTTAGCCATGAGCAAGACCGTATCGTTGGTGCTCATGTCCCCATCTACGGTAATCTGTTCAAAGCTTTTTCTTACTGCCGCTTTTAAGGCCTGCTCCAGGGCTGGTATCTCCACCTTCAAATCAGTGGACAGAAAGGCCAGCATGGTAGCCAGCTTGGGGCAAATCATTCCCGATCCCTTGGCTATTCCCCCGATGGTTATTTCTTGTCCCCGGATATTTATCTTGATCGCTGTTTGTTTAGTAACCATGTCGGTGGTCAGAATGGCTTGGGCCGCAGCCTGGCTGTCATGGGGAGTCAACTGCTGTACCAGGGAGGGAAGGGCAGTCTCTATCTTCTTTGCCGGCAGGGGTTCACCGATTACCCCGGTGGAGGCCATCAAAACGGCTGCGGGGGGCAGGTCAAGCCCTTGGGCAAGCGCCGCTGTCAGGTGTGAGACCTTGTTCAGGCCCTCTTCACCGGTGCAGGCATTGGCGTTACCGCTATTAATAAGAATGGCCTGGATTTGTGGGGAGGGCAGATGTTGCCGGCAGAATAAAACCGGGGCTGCCTTGACCTGGTTGCAGGTGAACAGTCCAACCGTATTGGCCGGCGCAGTGGAATAAATCAGGGCCAGGTCTTTCTTGGCGGAAGCCGCCTCCAAGCCGCCACTTTTAATCCCGCAGCTTATACCGGCAGTCTGGATGCCGGGAACAGCCCCAATTCCACCCTTTATTTCTTGCATAATCTGATAGTTCTGTTAAGGGCACGTTGAAAAATTGCCTTTTCGTCCAATATCTGCGTTATGCTCAAAATTTAATCCTCGGAATATCAAACATATGCCTGCGGTTAAATTTTTCGCGAACGAAAATTCTCATTTTTCAAAGTACCCTAAAAAAAATTCCCAGTAGCCCTGTAAGCCGAGTTCTGTATATGATGGTCATTTATCTGGGATGGCGGTTACCCGCCACCTCAAGCGACCTACCCGGGAGCATGGGGCGGGCCGCCCTCTAGCGCTCCCCTATTTGGTCTTGCTCCGAGTGGGGTTTACCAAGCCAGAAGGGTCGCCCCTTCTGCTGGTGCGCTCTTACCGCACCTTTTCACCCTTACCGGCAGCCAGGCTGCTTAGGCGGTATGTTTTCTGTGGCACTTTCCGTAGGGTCACCCCTCCTGGACGTTATCCAGCACTCTGCCCTGTGGAGCTCGGACTTTCCTCTGGAGCTCGGACTTTCCTCTGGCGCTTGTCCCTGCAAAAGCAGGGAGCTACCAGCGACCATCCGGGCTACTGGGAAATAAGTCATCAGTCATCCGTCGTCAGTCGTCAGTCGACTGATGACCGACGACGGATGACTGTTTTTTTTTCATATCCAAGGTTTGATTGGCTAAAGCATCCGCTGCTTTATTTTTTTCTCGGGGAATAAAGTTAAAAGTAATTTTATCAAAAGCGCCGGCCAGCCTTTGCGCCTGAATAAACAAGGGCTTCAACCCTGGATGCTTGACCCGGTACTGCCCCTGCATTTGTTTAACAACAAGTTGCGAGTCGGCAAAGATTTCCACCTGGGCAGCCCCCATCTCCTGAGCGCGCTTTAGGCCCAGGATCAACGCCTGATATTCGGCCACATTGTTGGTAGCCTTACCCAGGTAGCGGGAATGCTGCTCCAGCAGTTTGTCTTCCTGGTCGTATATGACAGCGGCGGCGGCGGCCTCACCGGGGTTGCCCCGCGCCGCTCCGTCGGTATATATTTTTAAGATCATCGAGCGGTCGCCCCAGTCCCTCTCCAGTAAAGAATGCGCGAGCAACTGGAGCAGTAATATATTTTATTTCCCCGCTTCAGTTCCTCGTAATCCTGGGGCGGAATATTAATAAAACACCCCTGGCAGGTACAGTCCTGAGTGGTCACCAGCGCCAGCCCGCCTCTCTTGTGCAACAATTTGTTATATTCAGCCAACAAATCAGGCTTAATTTGCTGGCTTAGCTTGCTGCGCTCTCCTTCTTTTTCTTTAAGCTGCGCTTGCACTTGTCCCAATTCGGCCTGTTTTTCTTCCCGCTCGGCGGCAACCTCCTTTTCCGTAATCTTAATCTGCTTTTTACTGTCTTTGCGTTTGGCTTCTAAATCATCCATTACCTCCAGGAGCTGCAAAATCTTTTCTTCTATCTCTCCTTTTGGTTTCTCTTCTTCCTCAATTTCGTGCTGGAGGGTTTGATATTCACGGTTGGTCTTTACCGTCAGCAGTTGGTTTTTGTATTTTTTGATGGTAGCCTCTTTAGCTTCCAACTCGCGTTCCTGATGACGATGCTCCTTTTGTCGTTCTTCCAATTCCTGCTGAATAGCCACCTGCCCGGCCTGGGCTGTCTCTACCTTTTTTTGAAGGTCGGCTATTTCCCTTTCCTTCTGCCTGCATTTTTGTTCCAATTTTCTAATCTCGCTGTCTGACTTTTGTAACTCGACCAGCTTTTCTAAATCAGGATTCACTGTTCCTCCTTTTGTAGATAGTAGCGGAACGGAGCGGATTCCTCTTGACAAGTGAGGACATTGACTTTTTGTTTCCCTCTGAACCAGGTTCGTAAATTATCGGCCAGCCTCTGCATGGCCAGATACTCGCAGGCAAAATGCCCGATATCCAGTAAGGCCAAGCCAAACATTTGGGCTTGACGCGCCTGGTGATATTTAAAGTCCCCGCTAATTAGCAATTCTGCCCCGGCTTGCCTGGCAGCCGTCACTAAATCTCCCCCGCCGCCACCGCAAACCGCCACTTGCTCAACTACCTGGTCGTCCTCCCCCACCCAGCGCAGGCCGCTTAACTTGAGAGCAGCGTGCAGTCGTTCCGCCAACTGGGACAGTTTCAGGGGTCGGGGCAAGCGCCCCACGATTCCCAGGCCATGCTCCGAGCGGGCAGGCTGCAAGGGATAAAGGTCATAGGCCACTTCTTGATAGGGATGGGTCTGTTTTAAGGCTGAAATTACCCGCTCCAAGCGTTCTTCCGTCACCAGTGTTTCCAGGCGGACTTCATCCAGCGAGGAGAACTTTCCAGGCTCTCCCAGATAGGGACGGGCGGTCTCTGCGGCCTGAAAAAAACCCGTTCCCTCCGTCTGAAAAGCACAATAAGAGTAATCGCCGATCGCCCCGGCCCCGGCTTGCCCTATGGCCAGGCGCACCGTTTGCACCTCATCCCGCGGCACGAAAACCACTAACTTATAAACCCTTTGCGCCAGGGGCACCAAGGGTTTTCTTGACTCCAGTTCCAGTAAATCAGCCAGTAAGTTACTACTGCCGCCGGGGCTGGCATCCAGATTGGTATGGGCGACATAAAGACTGATATTGGCCTGAATCAGTCGCTGCAATAAGCGGGCTAAGGGATCATCTTGCCAAACCAGGGCAGTGAGCGGAGAGAAAATCAGGGGGTGATGGGCAATAATCAGTTCCGCCCCCGCAGTGATAGCCTGTCTAATTACCAGCTCTGAAGCATCCAGGGCCACCAGCAAGCAATTAATCCGGGCTTGCCGATCCCCTACTTGCAATCCTATCTTGTCCCAGCTTTGGGCGCGCTGGGGCGGGGCCAGCTCTTCCAGGTAGTGGATAATAACTTGGAGTGGAACTCCCATAAAACCAAAGGCTAGGGATTAGGGGCCAGGGACTAGAACTTCTAACCCCTAACCCCTAGCCCCTAGAACCTAACCCCTAAAATGGTGGGCCCACCTGGGTTCGAACCAGGGACCGACCGGTTATGAGCCGGTGGCTCTTCCAGCTGAGCTATGGGCCCTTGCCTCTGTAATTGTTTGTAGGGGCCGACCTCTGTGTCGGCCCAGGGCGGTCAGGGACGACCGCCCCTACATTTAATAAGCAAAGCTTTTCAACTTCTTACTGCGACTGGGGTGACGCAGCTTACGCAGCGCCTTGGCCTCAATCTGGCGAATACGCTCCCTGGTTACATCAAAGTTGCGACCTACCTCTTCCAGGGTATGCTCGCATTCCTCTGCAATGCCAAAGCGCATGCGCAGCACCTTTTCCTCGCGTTCGTTAATGGTAGCCAGGACCCGATTTGTTTGCTCGGTAAGGTCAATGTCTATTACCGCCTCCAGGGGAGAAACTACCCCCTTGTCTTCAATGAAATCCCCCAGGTGGCTGTCTTCCTCTTCCCCAATCGGGGTTTCCAATGAAATCGGTTCCTGGGCAATCTTCATTACCTTGCGCACCTTTTCAATCGGCATATCCATCCGTTCGGCGATTTCTTCAGCGGTAGGCTCGCGTCCCATTTCCTGCACCAGGTAGCGTGAGGCGCGAATCAATTTGTTAATCGTTTCAATCATGTGCACCGGGATGCGAATGGTGCGCGCCTGGTCGGCAATCGCCCTGGTAATGGCCTGGCGAATCCACCAGGTGGCATAGGTGCTGAACTTGTAGCCCCGGCGGTACTCAAACTTATCCACCGCTTTCATCAGGCCGATATTGCCTTCTTGAATCAAGTCCAGAAATTGCAGCCCGCGGTTGGTATATTTTTTGGCTATGCTGACCACCAGACGCAGATTGGCTTCAATCAGCTCCCGCTTGGCTTTCTCCGCTTCTCTTTCCCCTATTTCCAAATTGTACAGGGTGCGGCCAAGTTCAGCGCTTGAAACCCCTGCTTCCGCTTCACAGCGGCGAATCCTGCGCTGGGCACACTTGATATTTTTTTCTATTTCCACCAACTCCTGGTAGGAATAGGTTGCTCCCTTTAATTTGAGTTTACCCCCCCCCTGGCCGCGCTGCTTCTTAAGCAAAAGACGCAATTTGGCAACAGACA
>QIFF01000238.1 GCA_003230635.1 bacterium
TGCCCCCAGATGCCGTCCTCCTGCATCTGCTCCCGCACCAGCATCAGGCAGCGCAGGGCGTCAATTATGTGATCGTTGCCCTTCGAATAAATAATTCGTCCATTGCGCAATGTGTAAGTCTGGGTGGTAAATTGGGATTCAATGTCCAAATCATCAATCGGCAATACCAACTGCCGGCGTTGGAGACTGGTCTTTATAAGCGATGTCATGAACTCTTTAGTTGGCTTTTTTACCTCCCGACCATCCTCCAGATACACCGAAATGCTGCTGCCGAAGTCAAAGCCCCGCAGCCTGTCCTTTAATCCCAGTGGGCGATACTTATCTAAAGTGGTCAATTCCTGCACCACCGATAATCCGTTCCCGCCGTTGTCCAAGCCGATGCCCGCCGGGTTGTAATAGCGGTCAATCAAGGCCAGGCAGGCCGAGATGTGGGGATAAGCCACATGCTGTAAATGAACCCGCAAAATCAGCTTTAGGTGCGTGCGCCCATGCTCCCCAGTTTCTTTGAACACCACAATTTCCGTGGGGTCATTGGTATAGCCGGTATCACTTCCGACCCAAAAAGTGCCCGACAGCGGCATCAGATTTAGCAACATCTCCAGCCGACTCTCCACATCATCTTCCGTCTCACAACCCTTTAGCTCCTCACCGGTGATGATTACTTTCTGGTATTCAGCAACTTCCTGCCGGGCTAAGGTGAGAAATTCAATATTAAACGCTCCGTAAGTCGGCCTGCCATGCTCACCGGCCACCTCATGCTGCCAGCCAGCGGTGTCCTTCCCCCCATAGAATTCCTTCAATTCCTTACTGCGCTCATCCGTCCAACTGGGATTGAGCCAGGAGGGCCAGTGGAATACCTTCCATAGAAGGGATTGGGTCAGCCGGTAGTAGGTAGTATCCCGCAGGCCGTTGGGGGTGGAGTAAATCCTGAAAATGCCCTCAGCCCTCAAGCATTGCCTCAGAGCCTTCCAGGCCTTCTCCGGCAGCCAGGCGCCCTCATCAACAAAAATGCTGTCAACGTGTAGGCTGCGGAAGGAATCCCCATAAGCTCCGGCCGGGCGAAAATAGATAACGCTACCGTTGGCAAGTTCAATCTTGTAATAGGGCTTGCGAATAATTTTAGGCCGCCCCTGGGAGTTAATGGCAATACTGCCTGATAGCTTGGGATTGCTGTTCAACTGATGCTCAATCTCTTCAATGATGCTATCCAGATGCCCCTGATGAGGGGTGGCGATCAACACCGAGCCTCCCGCTTTGGTAAAGACATAATGCAGGGCCAGGGTGGTTAAATTCACCGTCTTCCCCACATCACGGCCATCAAGGTGGATAATGTTCTTCTCCTTACATTCCAAATCCTCCACCTGATGTGGCCAATACTTCCTGGGGCTGCCGTCTCGGTTTACCAGATACCTCTGCCCCCAGAGTGTCGGGCTGTTTAATATCTGGCCTATTTTCAAGGTCTCTTCAGGGGCTAACTTTTCCATGATAATAATCCTTTAAAAACAACAAATTAGCTTGATTTCCGTGCATTTTCAAGGTAACATTGCAAGTGAGATAAGACATTAAATAACAAGCAATTAGAGGAGCAAATCCCATGAGCAGTTTGCACATTCGCAACTTCCCTCCCGAAGGGTCACAGACCCAACTACATGCCAGCCTCAAGCTGGTGTGCCTTAAGAAAGGGGGCACTGACCCCCCGCTGGAGCGGTTGATCCCCCGGATTATCCGGGAGGGTCACGGACCCAACTGGCTGCTCCAGCATCATGATTCGTTTCCGGATATCCCCCGGAAATGGATTAACCCTAACGGGGGCAATTAGCCCCAAAGGAGATGTTATGTCCAATCAAGAACCAATCACCACCGAGGGCAAGACCCTCAAAGAGGCCGCCGAAGCCTACATTGACGAGCTGGTTGTTACCAATGCCGCTAAAATGAGCACCGTTAATGTGTATCAGCGGTCTCTGCAATTAGCCGTCAATTTTTTCGGCGCAGATCGTAAGCTGGATTCCATCCTGCTGCCCCAGACAGGCAAGTACTTTGCCAGCAAGGCGTTGAACTTTCTTCCTAGTGGCCGACCTAAGGCGCAAGCGACCATCAGGCAAAACAAAAGGGTATTCCGCCAGATGATGGAGTATGCCCAAACCAAAGGGTGGATTATTACCCTTCCGATTCCTAAAGGCGAACTGCAACATGCCCGTTCCAGTAAGGCGACGGGGTCAGTGACCCAACAGCCTGAAGTTGTGATTTCCGAACCTGTTGAGGCTGAGGCTCAGGCTGAAGCGTAAAACTGAAAACCACAGGGCGGCGGCTGATATCATCATCGGTCGCCGCCTCTAACTGCTTCAACGGAAACAGCCAACCATGAGACTCGCTCAAGCCATCCATGATTTTGAAACCTACCTCAAAGCCGACTCTCGCTCGCCCCACACCATACGCTCTTATCTGCATGACTTGCAGCTACTCCAGGGTTGGCTAGGTGGTGATCCCCATGTAGTCAACATTCAGCCAGCACATCTGCATGGGTTCTTGGCCTCTGACCTGGTGCTAAAGAAATCCGACGGTTCCCCCCGCACCAAGGGCTCGGTCAACAAGATCAAGACCGTGCTCAAGGCCTTCTTCGGCTGGCTGGAAACTTCTGGGGTCATCCCAGCTAATCCCACCGCCAACATCCGCATCAAGTATTACCAAAGAGCACTGCCCGACATCCTTACCGAGGTTGAGCAAAAGCAGCTCTTAAAAACCTTGGTTCAAACTAAAGGCCAGCGAGCCTTCCGTGATAGAATCATTTACACCCTGCTGTTGAACACCGGCCTGCGTATTCAGGAGTTGGTCAATCTGGATGTGGCTGATGTCAACCTAGCCGAAAAACGCCTGACCATTATCGCTAAAGGCAACCAGGAGGCCACTCGGTTTCTTAACGCCAAGGCCCGCCGAGTGCTGGAGCAATATCTTAAATGGCGTAAAAAGCAGGCCACCGACTCCCCGGCCTTATTCCTCAGTTCCCGCAAGCAGCGCCTCTCCATGCGCCAGGTGCAGCGCTCATTTGAACAATGGTTGCGGGCTGCCGGCATCAATAAGCGCCTCACCATTCATTCGCTACGTCACACATTCGCTTCCATGCTATACGAGAAATCCAACAACCTGCTGGCCGTCCAACAAGCCCTCGGCCACCGCTGCATCACCAGCACGATGATCTACACCCACCTTAATCCAGAACAGCTAATCGACTCCCTGGAGAATCTGTAAAAACCTTTGCCCCCTGTTTGCTTAAATCCAGAAAACCGCACAGTCATATTATGTTACAAATATGACTTTATGCCGATTCCACCCTTAGAGTTTTCAGTCAGTTACAGGCTGCCCCGGCCTCACAAATATGACCTTATTTTCCCCTTTTCCCTCAGACTCCCCAATGAGCCTGTGATACTCCTCCAGCAGGTCAGCCATCCACTCGGCGGGGGTGGTCTGCAAGCCGCCTGCATCTTCCCGCTTATCTTTGGTAGCCTTCAAATCCTTAAGCTGATTCCTCACCAGTAAGTCCATCTTATATATCGCCTCGGCATTGCCGCTGTTTATTGCCCGGGTCAGCTTGACGAAATATATGCAGGCCAGCTCTGCCGACATACGGTCTGAGGATTTGTTGAGTATAAAATCCTGGTGGAGGAGGTTATAAAAGTCCTGGAAGATAATTTTCTCTTCCTCATCCAATATCTTATTCACGTAGGCCCCGTAGCGCAGAGCATTCTTATTATTCTCAGGTGGCCCGCCATGGTTTTTCGGATTGGCTCCGTGGTGGTAGCAGACCTCGTAACCGATAACGGCCCATTGTTGGCATTGCTT
>QIFF01000285.1 GCA_003230635.1 bacterium
TCCAGGCCGCCATGGCCGCTGCGGAACGGGTCTTCAAGCTGCTGGATACCGCCCCCGCAATTGCCGACCCCCCCTCCCCTGTACCCTGGAATTGCCTGGAAAAAGAAATCCGCTTTAAAAATGTCTGGTTTGCTTACCAGGGTGAAAATTACGTGCTGCGGGACATCAATCTAACCCTGCGCAAAGGGGAGAAGGTTGCCCTGGTGGGCCTGACCGGGGCGGGCAAGACTTCACTGGCCGGGCTGCTGAGCCGCTTTTATGAAGCGCAAAAGGGACAGATTTTGCTGGACGGGAGAGACATCAGGCAAATATCCCAGCGCGACCTGCGGCGCTGCCTGGGAATAATCCAGCAAGAACCGTTTTTGTTTTCCGGCAGTATCACTCACAATATTCATCTGGGGCGGGGAGATATTCCTCAGGAGCGGGTTGTCTGGGCCGCCCGCCAGGCCAACGCCCACCACTTTATACAGCGCTTTCCTGAGGGGTATCAACATGAACTCAAAGAGCGGGGGGCGGATTTATCGGCCGGGCAAAAACAGCTGCTGACCTTTGCCCGCGCCCTGGCCTTTGACCCCCAGATGCTGATTCTGGACGAGGCAACCTCCAATATTGACAGCCAGACCGAGCACCTGATTCAGGATGCCCTGGAGAAACTAATGCGCAAGCGCACCTGTCTTATTATCGCCCACCGCCTTTCCACCATTCAGAAGGTTGACCGCATTATCGTCCTGGATAAAGGGCAAATCGTCGAGCAAGGCAGCCACCAGCAATTATTAGCAAAACAAGGTTTATACGCCAAGCTATATAAATTACAATTTGCCGGCAACGAAATATAATCTCACCTATGGCAGCGTTGCCCCTTCGGGAATAATTACAATTTCAGGAATAAAATCCCGCTTCCTTGTCTCTTATTATTAATAGGGACGTTTTCAGTTGACATATGGAGCACCTTCAGATAATATTTATAATAGGATAGCGTATTGCAAAAAGGGGAGCAGTTCTTATCTCAAGAAACTAAATTTAATGGGACACAAAACCTAAAACTGATTTACTAAGCAGCAATACCCTCCCCCAAAGCAAAAACTATGGTGATTTAAATGGCAATTAAAGGTAAAATCCATCTGCGCAGCCTGCTGCTGATCTTAATCAGTTTTACCTTTGTCACCCTGCTGATTAACCGCCAACTTAACATTGGCGTATTCTGGCATCTCTATATCATCCCTGTCTTTATTGCCGCCCTGACCTATGACCTGTGGGGAGGCCTGATTGTCGGTATCTTCAGTACTATAAGCATCCTTTGTTGGCTCTATTACCTGGAGTTGCTATTTACTTCCAAATACCTAATTCCTCCCCTGCACCAAGAAAAGGTGCTGGAAATCGGTCTGGGGATGGCCTTGTTCATGGGAATGGGGGTTGCCCTGGGACACTTGTCCAGCAAGCAAAAGGCTCAACAGGAGATGCTGGAGGGGCTTTCTGTTCGCGACCGCCTTACCGGGCTCCTTAATTACGGCTATTTTATAGATCACCTGGAAAAGGAACAAAAACGCGCCCTGCGTTATCAAAATCCCCTTTCTGTAATCATGCTGGATGTAGATTATTTCAAACGCTTCAACGATACCTTCGGGCATGAGCGGGGCAACGAGGTGCTCAAAAGAGTAACCAAGGTCATCACCAAGCGCATCCGCAACGTGGATATAGCCGCCCGCTACGGGGGAGAAGAGTTCGTGGTTACCCTGCCTAACGCTACCAAAAAGCAAGCCCTGGCCGTAGCCGAGCGCATACGCACGGCTATTGAAAAAGAAACCTTTAAGGGTAATGCAGCCCAACCCGTGGTGCACGTAACCATCAGCGGGGGGATTGCCAGCTATCCCAGCCAGGCCGAGGATATAGAGCAACTGGTTTATAAAGCCGACCAGGCCCTCTATGTGGCCAAGGAAACCGGGCGCAACCAAATCTGTGTCTATGAGGAATAGTAGAGCGTTTCCTAATTAAGGTAGCAAATAGTTTTGGTAGCCGCAAGCTTTAGCTTGCGCCACTACCCACGCAGGCTAAAGCCTGCGCCTACCATCTAGGCCCCTACCCCATCTAAAGGCAATAAAAAAAATCGGCGCCCAAAAAAAGGCGCCGATAAACGAGAAATACCAATACCCCAAGCAACCTAAAAATACTTATCCTATACTTCTTTCTTCCTGCGGAACAGACCTAATCCGAGTAGGCCGGAACCAAGAAGGAGCATAGAGGCCGGCTCCGGAACAACAGGGGCATCCTCCGAGCCAGGGCCAGGGGCGGCAGCAAGCCAATTTGCTGTATTTGTTGCGAACTGCCCGTTATCTTCAGAACCCCAAGAGCCATCACCCATGAGATTCACATCAAGAATCGTAAGAACATTATAGTAATCACTCATGTTACTCATGAAATTCATATCAAGAATCGTAAGAACCTCATCATTATCATTACCATCCCATAAGGTGGCAAAGTTTTCCTCGAAAAGAGGCGTGCCGTTAGAGGCTGTTCCACCCATTGGTAGGTCTATTGTGCTTACCCCGACGGTGAGTTCATGAGCTAATATGCTGCTGGTAGTTCCCGTATACCAACTATCATTGTAGGTACCACCCACAATACCTAAAATCTGACTATTCCATGTAGCCCAAACTTTATTCTCCCCTATCATTACCACCCGGCGGCCGCTTCCAATGAAGGCGGCAATGTTGCTTTCCTCAAGTGAGCTTAGGGAGCCTGATGCCCAGCGCCGGTCAAGCCAGAGGGCGTCGTAGCTCAACATTAACCCCAAATCCTCTAAGTTTGGAACAACGTCTATGTTGGCACTGCCACCAAACGCGCTGTCAAGCGCTGCGGTCATGTTTGTCCACTCGGAATCGCCATAAGCAAAATCACCAACACCTTCAGATACCAGCAATGACTGTGCCTGCGAATTTGTTGGGCCGGCAAAAATTACTAGTGCCGCTGCTAAAAAGCCATAAATAAATTTTTTCATTTCTTTGCGCCTCCAATTTTACAAGATGTCGTATGACAGCTTACCATAACTTTTATGCCTATGGTCTATTATAATACAACACAGATAATATTTGTCAAGAGTTTTTTTCTCTTTTTCCTCTTTTTTTTTTAGTTTGTTCTCCTAGATTATTTCGGCTTGAAACAGACCGAAATATCAATAGAAAGCGCCTAAAAAATTAGGGGTTTTTATCCGCCATCTTTTCAGCTATACTTATTTTTATGGAAACCCACAGCCGCCTATTAAAAGCCACCGGGATTATCAGCCTGGCGACTTTTTTCAGCCGCATCCTGGGATTTGTGCGCGACATGGTAATCGCTTCCCTGTTCGGCACCGGGATGGCGGCGGACGCCTTTTTTGTAGCCTTTCGCATCCCCAACCTGCTGCGGCGCCTGTTTGGAGAAGGGGCGCTGAGCGCCTCTTTTGTCCCTGTTTTTACTGAATACTTGCATCGCAAGTCGGAAAAAGAGGCCTGGGAGTTGGCCAGCAACGCCCTCTGTATTACCTCTGTCATGCTGCTGGCTGTCTGCACCCTGGGGATTACCTTTGCCCCCACCGTAGTAAAAATCATTGCCCCCGGCTTTGGACAGACAGCGGCCAAACACCAACTGACCGTCCTGCTGACCAGGATTACCTTCCCCTACATCCTCTGTATCAGCCTGGTGGCCTTAATGATGGGTATTTTAAACTCCCTGCACCACTTTACCGCCCCGGCCCTGGCCCCGGCCCTGCTCAACATCTCTATCATCAGCATGGCCCTGTTGCTGGGCCCCAGGCTAAGCCAACCGGTAATGGC
>QIFF01000127.1 GCA_003230635.1 bacterium
GCCGCCTGCCCAAAAAGGAGTTTGAGCAAAAGGGGCTTGGTTCAGGCTTCATTGTGGACAAGAAGGGATATATCCTCACCAATAATCACGTGATTGAAAAGGCTGACGAAATTACCATCATCCTCTCGGATAAAACCAAGTTCAACGGCAAGGTGCTGGGCAAAGACCCCAAAACCGATATAGCGGTGGTCAAGATTGAACCCGGCGACTACCAGTTGAAAGCCATCAGATTAGGGGATTCGGACAAGTGCCAGATCGGTCAGTGGGCAATCGCCGTGGGTAATCCCTTCGGCTTGGATCATACGGTTACCGTAGGGGTAATAAGCGCTACCGGGCGCACCGACATGGGAATCACCACCTATGAAAATTTCATCCAGACCGACGCCTCCATCAACTTCGGCAACAGCGGCGGCCCCCTGCTTAACCTGGCGGGAGAAGTGGTGGGCATTAACACCGCCATTGTAGCCAGCGGCCAGGGGCTAGGCTTTGCCGTGCCGATTAATATGGCCAAGCAGGTAATGGAGCAGTTGATTGAGCACGGCCGGGTGGTGCGGGGCTGGATGGGAATTGCCATTCAAGAAATAAGCGAGGAATTGGGCAAGCAGTTCGGGGTCAAGGAAGGCAAAGGCGTGCTGGTGGGCCAGGTCTTCAAGGGCGACCCGGCGGATAAGGCCGGCGTCAAAGTGGGGGACGTTATTGTTGAATTTGACGGTACCCTGATTACCAGTCCGGCCCAGCTCTCCCGCCTGGCGGCGGCTACCCCGCCCCACAAAACCATCAAGCTGGTGGTCATTCGCGACAAAAAACGCCAGAGCGTTGAAATTACCCTGGGGGAGCAAAAGGACAAACCCTCGGAGGTTAAGAAAGACAGCGGCAGCGCCTACGGTATGGACCTCAGCGACCTCACCCCCCGCCTGCTTGAGGAATACAACCTCAACCAGCAGGAAGGGGTGGTGATAACCCAGACCAGCCCCGGCGGGGCGGCGGACAAGGCGGGATTGCGCCCCGGGGATGTAATTGTAGAAATCAATCGCCGCAAAATCAGCAACCTGAGTAATTATGAAAAGCTGCTGGCTGAGCTGAAAGAAGAGGCAAGCCTGGTGGTGCTGCGCATCCGCAACCAAAATTCGCATTATGTGGTGGTGGAAGGGAAGTAGCCAGTTTCTACCCAAATCCACCACCTGGTCTCAAACCAGGTGGTGGATTTGGGTTTCTATTACCCTCCTTTACTTCTGAGCGCAATTCTGCTAATCTTGGTTTGGTTAATCCTTTTGGCCCCCTTTTGAGTGTACCCCTCCAGGAGGCAAAGTGTGAAGCAAGTTCTCCTAAAATCCGGGCGGGTGGTGGTTGAGGAAGTTCCCGCCCCCTCCTGCCAGGACAATACCATCCTGGTAGCCAACCATTATTCCCTCATCAGTTCCGGCACCGAAGGCAGTATTATTCAAAGCGAGGGAGCCAACCTGCTGGACAAAATCCGCACCCAGCCCGAGCTGCTCAAGAAGGGCTTCCAATCCCTCAAAGAAAGAGGCATTGCCTCCACCCTGGAAGAAGTAAAGAAAGAACAAAGCAAGGTCATCCCCCTGGGCTATAGCTGTGCCGGCGAAGTACTGGAAGTAGATTCTCAAGTGAGCGGTTTTAGCCCCGGAGACAGGGTGGCCTGCGCCGGGGCCGGCTGGGCCAATCACAGCGAAATAATAAACATCCCCGAAAAACTATGCCTCAAGCTTCCCCCAGGGCTTGCGCTGGAGGAAGCCGCCTTTACCACCATAGGGAGCATAGCGCTCCAGGGCCTGCGCCGCACCCGGGTCAGCCTGGGGGAGAATGTAGTCGTCCTTGGGCTGGGGATGATTGGCTTGATTACTGTCCAATTGGTGAAAGCCGCCGGGGGACGGGTGCTGGCCATAGACCTGGATGCTGAGCGCTGTAACCTGGCCCAAAAACTGGGGGCGGAACAAGTCCTGACCCTGGACAGTGTAGGGGCGGGTCTTGCGCCCGCCCTAAAAATTGGCGCAGAATTCAGCGGTGGGGTAGGGGTGGATGCGGTGATTATCTGCGCCGCCACTCCCAGCAATCAGCCAGTGGAACTGGCACTGCAACTGGTGCGCAAAAAGGGACGGATTGTAGTGGTGGGAGCAGTGGGAATGGACATTCCCCGCTCCCCCTTTTACGAAAAGGAACTGGATTTTCTGATTTCTTGCTCCTACGGGCCGGGGCGGTATGATCCCGCCTACGAACTCCAGGGCCAGGATTATCCCCTGGCCTACGTGCGCTGGACGGAAAAAAGAAACATGCAGGAATTTGCCTTGCTGCTGGCGGAAGGGCGGGTTCAGGTCAAGCCCCTAATCAGCCAAGTCACTCCCATTGAACAAGCGGCAAGCGCCTATCAGAAACTACAGGCAGCAGGCAGCAAGCCGCTGGCCGTCTTACTGCGCTATCAACCCGAGGCAGCCCAAGCCAGCGCCCCGCATCTTGAATTGCAGCCGCGCCGCCAGGCCAAGGGAACCCTGCAAGTAGGCCTGATCGGTTGCGGCCAGTTCGCCCAAAACATACACCTGCCAATCCTGAGAGATTTGCCCCAATATCAACTGGCCGCCCTGGCCGGCCGTAACCCGGTCAAGCTTAAGGAAGCAGCCACAAAATTTGGGGCCGCCTACTGCACCACCGACTACCGGGAAATCCTGGCTGATGAGGTCATAGACCTGGTGGTGATTACCACCCGCCATAATTTGCACGCCCCACTGGTGATTGAGGCCGCCCTGGCCGGCAAGGACGTCTTTGTGGAAAAGCCCCTGGCCATGAGCAAGCAGGAACTGGCAGAGGTTGTGCGCGTATTAAGTGAAACCGGGCGCTGCTGCTGGGTGGGTTTTAACCGCCGCTATGCCCCCTTTACCCTCAAGGTAAAGGAATTGCTGGGGCCAGAGCCGGGGCCGATTTTTATTAATTACCGCATCAATGCCGGCTTCCTGCCCCTTGAGCACTGGACGCAAGACTCTCAGGAGGGTGGCGGCAGAATCATCGGTGAGGTCTGCCACTTTGTAGATTGGATTAATTACCTGCTGGCAGATGAACTGCTCGGGGTGCAAGCTGCTGCAATTTCTCCCAACGGCGTCTCAGTAGTGGCCGAGGACAACCTGGTGGCCACTTTGCGCTACCGCCGCGGCTCACTGGGGGTGATTACCTACACCAGCCTGGGTGAAGAGAAATTGCCTAAAGAACAGATTGAAATCTACGCCGGCGGGCGGGTAATGGTAATTGATGATTTTTGCCGCCTGCGTTTCTACGGCGTTTCCTGTCCCGACAGTAGCCTCAAAACACAGGACAAGGGTTTTCGCAACCAATGGCAGTTAATTGCCCGCAGCATCCTGGGCAAGAGTGAAACCAACCTTGACTTGGAGCAGGCCATCAATTCCACTCGAATCACCTTCCAAATCCTGGATTGCTTGAAAAGCGGGCAGCACAGTTAGCAAATCTCTTGATTTTACCCTGGCCAGTTGCTATATTAGAGCAGGTAAGGGGTTGTTATTTCGTGACGCCCCCTAAGGGAGATTGGTTAAGATGGGAACTGGCCAGGGACTGGTGGGCTTGGAGATTGGTAATTATGCGGTCAAGGCGGCACAACTGGGGGGCAAACCGCATAAGGTGCGCCTCAAGGTGCTGGACAGGGAGGTCCTGCCGCTAACAGAAAACCAGGCTGATAAAGAGCAGGCAGCGCTGGCTGCCATCAAGCGCCTTTACACGCGCAATGAAATCAGCAGCAAACAGGTGGCCATCAGCGTGGCCTCTCCCGCCACCGCGGTCAAGCG
>QIFF01000208.1 GCA_003230635.1 bacterium
CCGGCGGCCCCGGCCCCGGCCAGTGCGGTGCTCTCAGGGGTTCTGGTCAATGCGGGGGTCTATGGGATTCTGCGCCTGATTTACGACATTATCGGGGCCAAGCTGATGAGCCGCTTCGCCCTTAGCCCCCTGCTGGCAATCCCGGCCATGCTCACAATTGTATTTGCCTCGATTCTGGCCTTTAACCAGGATATCCTCAAGCGGCGCCTGGCCTACTCCACGGTAGCCCAGATTTCCTACATCCTGCTGGGGGCGGCCCTGCTGGCTCCTCTGGCCTTAGAGGGGAGCCTTGTCCACCTGGCGCACCACGGAATTATGAAAGCCACCCTCTTTCTGTGTGCCGGGGCGGTGATCAAATACAGCGGCAAGGAAAAGATCAGCCAGATGCAGGGGATTGGTTCCAAACTGCCCCTGGTAATGGGTGTTTTTACCCTGGCTGCCTTAAGCCTGATCGGGGTTCCACCCTTGTGCGGTTTTATCAGCAAGTGGCTCTTATGTACAGGCGCCCTGCAAGCTTCCAGCAGCGGCAGCGTGGTCATTCTGCTCCTGGGCTCCCTGCTGAGCGCCCTTTATCTGCTGCCGGTGATTTACAGCGCCTTCTTTCAAAAGGGAGCGGTTGAGTTGACCCCAAGCAAACCTCCCCCGGTGAGAATGAGCATCATCGCCCCCCTGATGGTCGGCGGGCTTTTGTGCCTGCTGATGGGGATTCTGGTGGACCTGCCCGGGTTTCCCTATTCCTTTGCCCAGGTAATCAGTGCTTCCTTTTTGGGGCCGTGATGTGGTAAACTAATTAAGAGTGCCTTGAAAAATAAGAATTTTCGTTCAATATCAAGGCATGCGAGAAATTTAACCGCAGGCATATGTTTGATATTCCGAGGATTAAATTTATAACACAGATATTGGGCGAAAAGGCCATTTTGCAAGGTGCCCTTGAGATATGCGGCTCAAAACACTCCTTATACTCAGCCTAGTCGGCAGCTTGTTGATAATTACTCCTGTTTCAGCCATTGCCGCAGAAAGGGAGTTTCCTCTTTTTGACTTGCGCGTGGGTGGATGGCATAGCAGGGCGGACGCCTCTTGGCAAATCTCATTTCCCGCCAGCGGCGGGGGTACTACCGAATCGGAACTGAAGTATGACGATATTGACAGCAATATCCTGTTGCTGGAAGCGCGCATCCGCCCGACTCTTGATTTTTCACTAGGCCTCAACTTGGGAGCAGGCACTATAGATAACGCTGACTATACCGATATTGATCGTACCGACGGCAGGGTTTGGTCTGAGTCAAAGGGGGATGTGGATGGAAATGTCAGGCTCTGGGGAGTTAACCTTTATTTCCATTTATTGCCCAAAGAAGCGAAAGAAAATACCTGGTTAGACCTCTTTATCGGCTACCAGCACTATGAAGATCACTTGCGCATGTTCAACGGTTACCAGACTATTTCAGAATCACCTTCCAGCACTTCCCTGGGGCCTTTTTCCGGCTTAAATTCTACCTACGACTTTGAGTGGGATTATGTTCAGATGGGAGCCCAAGCAGGGGTTTCCTTTATTTCCCATTCCCAGCCTGCTTTGCATGATCTGGGGATTAGCGCCTCTTTGGGGTTAATTCCCCTTGTGCGTTATGAGGGAACCGGCATCTGGAACCTGCGTGCTTCTGGTAATAACCCTCTTGCACAAGACCCCAGCTTTCGCCACGAAAGCAACTCGGGATGGGGGATAGATGCAAACCTGACTTTAAATTACAGCCCTCATGAACTGGTGGAGATGATTCTAGGCTATCGCTATCTGCACCTGGAAGCCAAAGACGGTACAGACACTACTTATAATGCCAACGGCAGTGTGAGTACAGCCAACCTGGACGAGGTGAAGCTCACCCGCCAGGGGCCTTTTGTTAGTTTGTCGGTGCGGTTTTAATTCTGATCTCCCTCTCCCCATTGGGGAGAGGGTTGGGGTGAGGGGAAAGGTTTAAAAAATGTCTCAACTATATGACCTGGTTATTATCGGTGCCGGCCCGGCCGGGCTGACCGCGGGGATTTACGCCTCCCGGGCTGGACTGAAGACCCTTTTGCTGGAGCGGGCCTTTGCCGGCGGGCAGATGGTTTCCACCTTCCAGATTGAAAACTATCCCGGTTTTCCCGAGGGCATCGGGGGAACTGAGTTGACCACCCTGATGCAGGCCCAGGTGGAAAAGTTGGGTCTCTCGCTCACCACTCTTGAGGTAAAAAAAATCATTCCCCAGGCCGATCAAAGCCTTGTGCTCAAACATTCGCAGGGTGAACTCGTCACCCACAGCCTGATTATTGCCAGCGGGGCGCAGCCCAGGCTGTTGGGAGTACCCGGGGAAGACCGTCTGCGCGGCCGGGGGGTATCCTATTGCGCCACCTGCGATGGGGCCTTCTTCAGGGACGAATCCCTGGTGGTGGTAGGGGGAGGTAACTCGGCCATTGATGAGGCCATTTTTTTGACCCGCTTTGCTTCCCAGGTAACCATCGTCCACCGCCGGGATCAACTGCGGGCGGAGAAATTGCTCCAGGAGAAGGCTTTTCAAAACCCCAAGATTAAATTTATCTGGGATTCGGTGGTTACAGAGATCGGGGGGAAAGACAAGGTAGAGCATGTCCGGCTAAAGAACGTCAAGAACGGGCAAAATAGCCAAATCCCGGTCGGCGGGGTTTTCATGTATATCGGTCTAACCCCCAATACCGGCTTTTTGGGCGGCTTGGTCTCCCTGGACGAACAGGGATTTATCCCCACTGACGAGGCTATGGCCACCCCAATCCCGGGGGTGTTTGCAGCGGGCGATGTGCGCAGCAAGGAAGTGCGTCAGATTGCCACTGCGGTAGGAGATGGGGCTATTGCCGCTATTATGGCCGAGAAGTACCTGGAGGCTTTACCCTAAAGGGGGTTGACTTTTTTTGATAAACTGTGCTAATTTCTAGACACTTAGTGCTACCGCAATGATCTAGGAGTGCATCTTTTAGGCATATTTTTCGCGGCGAGCTTGTGCCTGCGAAAGCAGGTAATGCCGCTCCTACACCCGAAAATAGAGACGATGAAAGCAAAGCAAATCCCCAAATTAATCCGCAAAGAACTATCCCAGGTGGAAGCAGAAATTCAAAAGCGCCTGAAGATAGATAACCCCCTCATCGCCCAAGTCAGCCGACACATCTGCAACAGTGGGGGCAAGCGCCTGCGCCCCATGCTGCTGCTGTTAAGCTCCAGGCTTTGTGACTACCGGGAGGGCAAGGATATTCTCTATGCCACAGTTATAGAGTTCATCCATGTGGCTACTTTACTGCACGACGACGTGATTGACGGCTCGGAAACGCGCCGCGGCACCCATTCGGCCAACGCCAGGTGGGGCAATCATGTTCCGGTACTGGCGGGAGACTATCTTTATTCCATGTCCAATGTAATGCTGGCCGAAGCCGGTATCCCCAGTATTCTGGCCCTGGTTTCCCTGGCCATCATGGATCTGAGTGAGGGAGAAATTCTGGAAGAGATAAAAAAGGGCGACCCCGGCATTAGCGAAGCGGAATATATGGATATTATCCGTAAAAAGACCGCTGCTCTTTTCTCGGCCTGTTGTCAGATTGGGGCTGTTTTGGGGCAAAAAGGAAAAGAACGGGAAGACGCCTTGGTTAGTTACGGCCTGAATATGGGGATTGCTTTTCAGATGATGGACGACGTGCTGGATTTTGTGGCCAATGAGAAGAAATTGGGCAAACCGTTAGGAAATGATCTGAGGGAAGGAAACCTGACCATTCCCATCATCAGACTATTGCAAAAAGCCGGTCCGGCGGAACAAGAACGCATCAAGCAAATTGTCCAAGCGCCGCAAGGCAGCGAGGAGGAGCTTAATTTCGTTCTCAGGTTGTTGGAAGAGCATCAGATAATTTCCGTTGTTATTAAAGACGCCCGCAGCTATGCGGCCAAGGCCAAACAAGAGCTTCAGCTCTTTGACGATTCCGTCTATCGGGAGGCTTTGCTGGCCGTGGCCGACTATGCGGTTGAGCGCGAGTATTAATCCCCGCCTAACCCTCCCTCCTTAGATGAAACCACAGAGGGCACAGAGGAATTCTCTGTGTTCTCCAAAAGAATTTCCTTTGAAGATGTCACTGAACAAATGAACAGAATATACGAAGCGCGGTTATTGGCTTGTTGATTAGTTTTAAAAGAAGGCATAAAACGCTTAATAACTTAGAGAGCACAGAGGAGAGAAAAGCAAAGTCTTTCTGGCTGGTTAGTATTTAATAATTCCTCTGTGTTCTCTGTGGTTAAGTTTTGACAATACGTTGTCCCACATCAGGAGTGTTGCTCATGCACAAGGCTTTATACTACGAAAGCTTAGCCGACAAAGGGGTGCATTGTTTGCTCTGTCCTCAGGCTTGCTCCATTGCCGAGGGTAAGCGGGGCATTTGCTGGGGGCGGTGCAACCTGGGGGGGGAATTATACAGTGAGTTTTACGCCCAAACCACCTCTCTGGCCAACGACCCGATTGAGAAAAAACCCCTTTATCATTTTTATCCCGGGCGGGATATTATCTCCATCGGGGCCAACGGCTGCAAC
>QIFF01000342.1 GCA_003230635.1 bacterium
CCCCTTTGGAGGCCAAAACCCTTCACGTTCCGCAGGAATATGACAGCATTCAAAAGGCGGTGGATATTGCCGATAAAGGGGACAGCATAGAAGTTGCTCCCGGAATTTATTATGAAAATATCAAGCTCAGGGATGGGCGCAGTTTGTTGGGAGCGGGAGCGGATAAAACTATTATTACCGACGACGGGGAAGGCCCGCCAGACCCGATTGTTGAAATTGGCGGTGACTGTACACTGAGTGGTTTTACCATTACCGGAGCCCGGGGAGCGGGGATCGGGCATGCAGTAATGGTTACCCGCGGTACGTCCCAGATCGTGGATAATGTAGTGCGTGACAACAGCTACACCGGGATCGGCATTCATTCGGTATCCCATCTGGCCGACCCCCTGGTCAGCAGGAATCTGATTTACGGGAACGGGGGAGCGGGGATCGCTAATATGGGGGAGTTTTCCCAGGCAATCATCCGCGATAACGATATTTATAGTAACAGCAACGTGGGAATCGCCTGTACCGACTCGGCCGCCCCCTTGATTGAGAATAATCGCATTTTTGAGAATGGGGTGGGGATTGCTTCCAAGGAGGGGGCTAAATCAATCATTAAAAATAATGAGGTAATCAGAAATAAATTGGTGGGCCTGGCTATTTTAACGGAGTCTGTGGTTGTAGTAAGTAAAAATAAAATTCAGGGCAACGGCACGGTGGGAATTAACCTGGGAGGAGAGAGCAAAGCCTGGATTGTAGGCAATGAAATTTCGGAGAACGGAACCGAAGCGCTCAGCATCAAAGGCAAATCAAAGGCATATGTGGCCTTTAATTTCATCGTGTCAAATGTGGTTGTTGCCCTCAGTATACGCAATTCGCGAGTAACCGCGGTGCGCAATGAAATCCATGGTTTGGATAATCCTGCACAGACAGTTTCCAAGGACTTTTTGGAGGCACAAGGAATAGATATTGATCATGAGCACCAAGTCAGTGGTTTTGGGCCGGGGATTATAGACCTGAAGAATTCCTCCCTTGCCGTGGGGGGAAATAAGTTGGGGGGTACGATTGAGACCGACGCAAACTCCGGGATAGTAAAAATCCCTCCCCAGGAGTTGCCCTCCAGTCCCGAGGAAATTGCTATGCCTCAGTATAAGAAGCCTGTCTCTGCGGAAGAAACTTCAGAGAAGCAACTGAAACCCCTCCCCGATTTGAAGCTGCCGCCTGTTCCCAAGACCAAGCCTTTTTTCGCGGGCTGTCTGGGACTTTTTTGATTGACGATTTTCGATTGACTATTGGTGGGTAACCATGCCGCTTCTCACTTGGACAATCTTTCTTTTATTCCTCCTCCTGCCCAGCCCCAGCCAGGCTAAACAGCTTAATCTTGCCCAATCAAGCGCCTCTTGGATTGGTGAGGCCGATTACGACAACGCCGGTATTGCCATCAGTTCGGCCGGGGACGTGAACGGGGACGGCTATGAGGACATACTAATCGGAGCGCAAAACAACGATGAGGGCGGAAATAATGCCGGTAAGGTCTATCTGTTTTGGGGGCGGGAGCAAGGCTGGCCAAGGGGGGTTAATCTGGCGCAAGCCGACGTTTCTTTTGTGGGGGAAGTGGAATATGATAATGCGGGAATTGCGGTAGCTTACGCCGGGGATGTCAATGGGGACGGTTATGCCGATTTCCTGATTGGGGCGCCCAATAACGATGAGCGGGGGGAAAACACGGGCAAGGTGTATCTTTTCTTCGGCAAAAAAGGGAGTTGGCCCAAGAAAATTCCCTTGTCTCAGGCTGATATGTCCCTGCTGGGCGAGCAGGCAGGCGACAATGCCGGCAATGCCTTGAGCTTTGCCGGGGATGTCAATGGAGATGGTTATGCCGATTTCCTGATCGGGGCCAAAAATAACGACGGCGGCGGGGATAACGCCGGCAAGTGCTATTTAGTTCTGGGCAAGGCCCGCGGCTGGGACAGGAAAGTCAAACTGGCCTTTGCCGCCTCCTTTATTGGGGAAGACCGGGATGACAACGCCGGCAATGCTTTGAGCTATGCCGGAGACGTGAACGGGGACGGCTATGACGATTTTCTGATTGGGGCGCCGGCCAACCATACCAACGGCCCGGAAAGCGGCAAGGCTTATTTAATTCTGGGGCGGGCCGATGGCTTTGCACAAAACCTGGATTTGTCCCGGGTGGACGCCTCCTTCGTGGGGGCAAAGGCAGCCAGTCGGGCCGGCAATGCCCTGAGCTTTGTGGGCGATGTCAATCAGGACGGCCTGAGTGATTTTCTCATAGCGGCCGAAAGCAATAGCGAGCGGGGAAAAGGGGCCGGTAAATGCTTTCTGTTCTTTGGCCGGCGCAAGGGCTGGCAGAAAAACACCCCCTTGAGCAAAGCCGACGTCTTCTTTCTTGGAGAGAAGAAAGGCGACCATTTTGGGAGTGCGGTTGCTTATGCCGGGGATATGGAGGGACAGGGCAAGGAAGGCTTTCTAATCGGGGCCAACCGCAATGACCAAAGCAGGAAAAATGCGGGCAAGGTCTATTTTTTTCCCGCCCGCCCCTCCTGGCCGCAGGAGTTGGAGGCCGCAGGAGTTGGAAGCCACCGCCGCCCCCCTCACCTTCCTGGGAGAGGCCAAGTATGATTACGCCGGCAATCGGCTGGCCTATATCGGGGATACAGACGGGGACGGCCTGCCCGAGTTTTTAGTCGGCGCCGATTCCAGCAATAAGGGGGGACGCCAGGCGGGTCAAGTCTATCTGGTCAGCGGGGAGCGGAACAAACCGCCCCTGAAGATTGATAAGCTCAGCTTTAAGAGCAACGCCGGGTTTAGTCGGGACTTGACCACCCAGGTGGAGGCCGGGGATTGGCTTTATCTGCAAGCAGAGGGAGAAGACGCCCAGGCTGAGCGCCGAAATGTGCTGGGAGCAATTGCCCGCACTCACCAGGCTAACGCCATAAATATCCAACTGGTGGAAACCGAAGCTGACTCCGGGATTTATCGCGGGAAATTTCAACTGGCGGCAACCGGCAGCAACCAATTGAGCCGGAGGCTGGCGGTAAAAGCCGGGGATACGGTGGCCATTTTACTCAAAGATTCGCCTGAGCCTTACGCCACTGTCAACCTGAAGGTTAGTTATTACGGTTACATCATTGACGATGATGAGGTTGGGGTGAGCCTCGGCAACAATAACGGTTACTTGGAAGCGGGAGAAGCGGTAGAGCTAAAGTTAATCCTGGCCAATAATTATTTCCAGGACTTGACCGGGGTAACCGCCCGCCTCAGCAGCGACGATCCCCAGGTCAATGCCCTGCGAGGGGAGCTGAGCTTTGGGGCCATCGCCAGCAAGCAAAGACAGACCAGCCGCAATCAGGTGCTGCTGGTGGTTTCTCCCACTTGCCCCCCCGGACACCTTATCACCCTTCGGCTGACGGTCAAGAGTAAGGGTGACTTGGAATGGGAGGACAGCTTTACCCTGCCGGTAGAGAAGATGATTAATATCAGCGGCCGGCTCAGGGACAGCCTTACCAATCTTCCTTTGCAGGGGGGAACCATCAGCCTGAAAGGGAAAAAACTGGCTTCCACTTCCAGTGACGGGCACTATAGCATTTATTTAGCTCAAAGAACGGTTAAGGAGACCCTTGTACTGAGTGCCCCGGGGCATCTAAGCCTTAAAAGGGAAGTTGAGTGTTCAGGGGATCAAAAGCTGGACTTCGCCTTAGTCCCGCGGCAGGTACTTTCCATTGCCCCGGTGGCCTTCGGGGGAGAAAACGCCTATGACTCCTCGGGAGACGCTCTCTCTTATGCGGGGGACGTGAACGGCGACGGTTATGACGACTTTCTGATCGGGGCCTGGGCCAACGATGACGGTGGGTTAGAGGCAGGCAAGGTCTATTTGATTTTCGGCCGCCCCGGGGGCTGGGACAAACGCTTTGACCTGACTCGGGTCGATGCCTCCTTTATCGGCGAGGCGCGCTATGATGAGGCCGGCCGCACTTTAGCTTACGCCGGGGACGTCAACGGCGACGGTTATGACGATTTCTTGATTGGAGCACCCAATAACGATACCGGGGGGGATAAAACCGGGCAGACCTATCTGTTTTTAGGCAAGCCGGACGGCTGGCAGAGGGATGTCTCCATATCCTCGGCGGACGCCTCTTTTATCGGCCAGGAGAACCACGACCGGGCCGGGTCGGCCCTCTCTTACGCCGGGGACGTGAACGGGGACGGCTATGACGATTTCCTGATTGGGGCCTGGGCCAATGACGCCAACGGTGATGACGCCGGGGCGGTTTATCTGATTTTGGGCAAAGCGGAGGGTTGGAAGCACCAAACCCCACTAACTCGGGCGGATGCCTCTTGGGTGGGGGAATCCCCCCGTGATGAGGCCGGCAAGGCGGTGGCTTACGCCGGGGACGTGAACGGGGACGGCTATGACGATTTCCTGATTGGGGCGCCGGCCAACAGCGAAAGCAAGGATTTTGCCGGCAAGAGCTTTCTGGTCATGGGACGTCCCTTTGGTTTTGGCTGGCAGGTGGGCTTAAACCAGACCGATGCCTCCTTCCTGGGAGAAGATACCAACGACTCCTCGGGGAGCCGCCTGGGGTACATAGGGGATGTCAACGGCGACGGACTGTCTGATTTTGCCATCAGCGCCTGGGCCAGCGATGCCAACCAGGCCGACGCCGGGCAGGTATATATCTTCTTCGGCAGCAAAGAAGCAAGGGCGCCCGATCAAAGTTTGGCCTCTGCGGATGCCTCTTTTCTGGGCGAAAATCCAGGGGATGCCGCTGGCTTGTCTTTCTCCCCGGCCGGGGATGTCAACGGCGACGGCTACGACGACTTTTTGATTGGGGCCTGGCGCAACAAGGCCAAAGGGCTAGAGGCCGGGCAAAGCTATTTAATTCTGGGTAAAGCCAGTGGTTGGGGGAGGCACACCAGCCTGGCTTTTGCCGCCAGCTCCTTTATGGGCAAATCCAGCGGCAGCGCCTCCGGGCGGGTGGTGAGCTATGCCGGGGACGTGAACGGAGACGGCTACGACGACTTTTTGATTGGAGCCAAGGGAGAGGATACGAAGGGCCTGGATGCCGGAGAAACCTATCTGCTTTTGGCTTCCCCCAACAGCCCGCCCCGCTTAATCAGCAGCCTGGCGCTTAGCGTCAAGGATGACCTCAGCGACCCCCGCAATCCCTACCAGGGCCTGGAGATTGAGTTGATCGGAGTTGATGCCGACCCGCAGAGGGCTAATGTGGCCGAGGTGCTGCTCACCAGTACCTCCTGGCCCCATCTATTGAAGTTGCGTCTGCACGAGAATGCGGCCAATAGCGGAGTTTATCAGGGAAAGGTCAGGATTACCTCCACCGCCAGCAGTCAATTTGAGCGCAGGCTGCTGGCCTACGGCACCGCAGTGGTTACTGTAAGCGCCAAAGACGACGGCGCTATTTATCAACAGGCCACCATCAAGGATATATCACCCCCCTTTATTACCCGGATGCTTCCCGGGGCTGATGAAGGGCGGGCGCCGATTGGCGGTCAGATCAATCTTCACCTCAAGGACTTGGGAAGCGGGGTGGACAAGGATTCAATAACATTATGGCTGAATGAAAAGCAGGTAACCCCTCAGATTAGCGGCAGGCCTAATGATTACAAATTGTCCTATGACCCGCCGCAGCGTTTCGCCTTTGCGCAACAGATTGATATACGGGTGCAGGCCCAGGATTTATCTTCCCCGCCCCACAGGTTGGATACCGGCTATTCCTTCCGCGCAGCGGACGCGGGGGTGCTCTTTAACCCCGGTTTTGAGAAGGGGTTCTCTCAATGGTTCCATTCGGATACGCAGGGGGCGGTTACCAGCCTTGACAGCAATATTTCCTACAGCGGGCGCAACTCGGTGCGGATTGATTTTACCGGGCGCCAAGACATCAACTACAATCACCTCCATCAAGGGCCGATTCCAGTCCAGCCCAATACCAGCTACTTGCTGACCGCTTATATGAAAAGCGAGGGGATTAATACCCTGCAAGGGGTCAGGCTCTATGTGGAAGGCAGCAGCCAGCCGGGCAGGGTGGCAGGTGATAATCCCGGTTTCTTCAACGACAACTCGGGGCAGTTGTGGGATACCAACGACTGGAGCAAAGTAACCGTTTCCTTTACCACCCTGGAGAAAACCAGATACGTTTATGCCTATGTTGTGCGCTGGACCAGCGGGGAAGCAATCTATGGCAGGTGCTGGGCGGATGATTTTTACCTGATGGAGGAATCA
>QIFF01000179.1 GCA_003230635.1 bacterium
AAAATCCTCTATTACATCAGTCCCCAGGTCTGGGCCTGGCGTAAAGGGCGAACCAAGAAGATTGCCGATTTGGTAGATAAGATTGCGGTAATTCTTCCCTTTGAAGCGCCCCTGTATGACGAAGCCGGGGCCGAAGCGGAATTTGTGGGGCATCCCTTGCTGGAGACGGTCAGCGCCTCCCATGCCCCGGAGGCAGATAAAACAGTCATTGGGCTGTTGCCGGGGAGCCGCCAGAACGAAATCAATTTTTTATTAAAACCTCTCTTGAAAACAGCCCGGCTCTTGCTAAAACAAAATCCAGGCCTGAGTTTTTTGCTGCCTGTCGCCTCCAGCCTTGATTATCAAGAAATTGAACAAACGGTTGCCGCCTATTCCCTGCCGCTGACATTAGTCCGAGGCCAGGCTCGTGAGGTTATGCAGCAGTCGTGCTTAATCATTGTCGCCTCCGGAACGGCCACCCTGGAAGCGGCCCTGATCGGCGTGCCTATGGTGGTAATTTATAAGGTGGCCTGGTTGACTTATCTTTTGGGACGTCTTTTAGTGGATACCCCTTATATTGCCCTGGTAAACGTGGTAGCGGGCAAGGCGGTGGTGCCTGAGCTGATTCAGCAAGAGGCAAATGCGGAAAATATTGCTGCCTGTGCGGGTGAGTTGCTTGGGGATGAGGCCAAACGAAGTGCCATGAAGGCAGAATTATCCAAGGTAAGGGAACGGTTGGGAAAGCCGGAAGCTTCCCGGCGGGTGGCCCGCATTGCTTTTGAATTGATGGATGCTAAGTAGGGGCGGGGCTTGTCCCCGCCCAGCTGTCATTGCGAGCGACCGAAGGGAGCGTGGCAATCTCTCACCAGATGAAAGTAGATTACTTCGTCGCTACGCTCCTCGCAATGACATGAAGCAATCCAAACCAGAAAGGGATTTAAATGTTAAAAAGTATGACCGGTTACGGACGGGGCTGCGCCAGGCTTGCCAACCTTCAATTAGAGGTGGAGGGCCGTTCGGTCAACCACCGCTATTGCAACATCAACCTTAAACTCCCCCGCCAACTGACCGCCCTGGAAAACGAAACCCGCCGTTATATCAGCCAGCAGATTGGCCGTGGGCGAATCGACGTTTTTGTTAGTCTTCAACATACTGCGGAAGCCAAGACACTGCAATTAGACCTTTCTCTGGCCAAGCAATATTATCAGGCCCTGCAGCGGCTCAAACAGGAGTTGTCCCTTGACGGGGAGGTCTCTTTGGAACTGCTGGCGCGCAATCCCAGTTTGTTTGAGGTTGTGGAAATTGAGGAGGATGAAGGGAAAATTCGTCCCCTCCTGGAACAGGCCCTGAAGGAGTGTCTGGACAACCTGGATATAATGCGGGTTAGAGAAGGACAGGCCCTTGCTCAAGACATTTCTGAGCGCTGCCAATTCCTGGAGCAGGGCATAAAAAAATTGGAACCGCAGTTAGCCCGACTCCCCCAGGCCATACAGGAACGCCTTGAAGCGCGCCTGAAAGAGAATGCTTCCCAGATCAAGGTCGATAAGGAACGGCTGCTGCAAGAGGTGGTCATCTATGCCGCCCGTTGTGATACCACTGAGGAGGAGGTGCGTTTTAAAAGCCATTTGCAGCAATTCCAGGAATGGCTTAAGGGGGATGAATCGCCGGTCGGCAAGAAACTGGATTTTCTGATTCAGGAAATGAACCGGGAGTTGAGCACCCTGACCTCCAAGGTCAATGACGGCCAGATTATTCAAGCGGTAATCGGCTTAAAAAGCGAGTTGGAAAAGATCAGGGAGCAAGTGCAGAACATAGAGTAGGGTGGATTAAGGAGCGTAGCGACGAATCCACCATCTTATTCAGTCATCAGTCTAGGAATAATCCTTCTTTGACTGACGACTGTCGACGGACGACTGGTATTTGGTGGATCTGCTTCGCTTGATCCACCCTACGGCGTACCTCTATTGTACGCCTCGTTCCTTAGAATAGGCAGAGGTAAAATGTTTTACAGCGAGTCGCTTCAACAATTAGTTAACGAGTTCAAGAAGATGCCGGGAATTGGGCAGAAGAATGCCCAGCGCCTGGCCTTTCATATCTTGCAGGTTTCCCCCGAACGGGCGCAAAAATTGGCCCAGGCGATTCTGGATGTAAAGGCCAAAACTGGTTATTGCTCTCAGTGCAGCAATCTTACCGAGTTAGACCCCTGTTCCATTTGCCGTGACCCTGCCCGGGATAAGGGCCTAATCTGCGTGGTGGAAGACCCCAGAGCACTGGCGGCAATTGAGCAAACCGGCCAGTATAAGGGACTCTATCACGTTTTAATGGGGACTCTTTCCCCGCTGGATAATATCGGCCCCGAGGATATACGAATTAAGGAGTTGTTGTTGAGACTGGAGGGAAAGAAGGTACGGGAGGTTATTATGGCTACCAGCCCCAATCTGGAAGGGGAAACCACCGCCCTTTACCTGGTCAAGCTTTTGAAGCCCCTGGGAATTAAAATTACCTGCCTTGCCCGCGGGGTGCCGGTGGGCACAGATATTGAGTATGTCGATGAAGTTACCCTGATTAAGGCCCTGGAAGGCCGCAGACCGATTTAAAAAAATAATTTTGACAGGATTAACAGGATGGAACAGGATTTTTTAATTGTCATTGCGAGCGGAGCGAAGCAATCTCATCTTGTCTATCCTGTAAATCCTGTTTAAAGAAAAAACCAGTCTATCCATGTTCATCGGTGGCTACAAACCCTTAATTGAAGTATAATTAACCCCAGATGGGTATCGATACACACAGAAAAAACCAGTAGTATCCGGTTAGGTATTTGCATAAGGGTGCTTTTTGGCGTTTTTGGTTTGTAGGAACGGCATCTTGCCGCGATAATCATTTGACAGGATTGACAGGATTTTTTAATTTCTTTTTATCTAGTTTATCCTGTTATCCCGTCTAAAAAGTAATCTTGTATATCCTGTCTTAAAAAAGGAGCAAACCCATGCAGCAATTTGAAATGCGCACTTACACCTTTATTGACAGCCTGCAACCCCAGTTGGCCCAGTTTATTGCCAAGGATAACAGGGTCTATGACCCCAGTGAATACGATGCCGCCCTTTTCCTGGAAATAGCCCCGGCCATGGAAATCCATGCCATGATCGACATGGCCCTCAAAGCCACCAGCGTACGTTTGGGGTCATTGGTAACCGAACGTCACTTTGGACTTATGCAGATACACCACGCAGATCAGGGAGAGGTACAAGAGGCCGGACGGGCAATTCTTTCCGCTACAGGTTTAAAGATTGCCGACCGCTCCGAGGTAAAAATATTGACCAACAAAATTATCCGCGGGGTGGAACAAGATCACGCTATCTCTTTTACCGGCCTGGCCAGAGGGAATATGGTACTGGCCGGAGAATCAGTCCTTATCCTGGAAACTAGCCCCGCTGCCTACCTGGCGATCGCCTGCAACGAAGCCCTCAAGGCCGCCCACATCAAACTGATTTCCGTCAGGCCCTTTGGGGCCACCGGGCGCCTGGTTATGAGCGGTCCGGAATCGGAAATTGACTCAGCCGCCGAAGCTGCCTTGCGCATCCTGGATGTCCTCAATCAAGAAAGAGGTCAAGCCGGTTCCCAGGCAGTACATGAGGAGAGCGAATACGCCCGCTAAAAAAAAATAAGGAGTAGATACCCAGGGGCATACCCGTGGTACTCTGCCCTTCGGGTTAATGGATTTGACAAAGCGGTATTATCCAGTATAATACATATCATTCCACCTTCCATTGTTTATACATCCATGGAAGCGAAGAACGCAGAAACCTGGAACCATTGTCATTAGGGGAGAGAGTATGGATACTAAGGAACTGAAGAAAGCTCTGGCGCGTGTCAGTCTGGCAGGTCTGATTGCCGCCGGTGGGGTTAGCTTTGCCGGGTGTGCATCCACTAGTTGCGGTGGTAAGAAGGCGGAAAAAGAGATGACGCACAAAGGTATGACGCACTCTGAAAAGGGGAAGACCTCCGCTGGCGACGGCGAAAAATCAGAGGGAAAGTCCTCCGACAACGGCGGGACTTCTTGTTCGGGAATGAGTTCCTGCGCATAGTAGCTTAGGGTTGGATTGAGCTTGAATTTAATGGATATTTATCCCCGCTGTTTTAAGCAGATGGGGGAGTATGCCTGGCAAAAGCTAATTGCGTCCTATGAGAAGGGGGCAGACCCGTCTGGTTTTCCGCAGTGGCTCGGGCAACATGCTCAGTCTGCTGGATTGCCTGCCTATCTTTCCGATTTAGCCC
>QIFF01000011.1 GCA_003230635.1 bacterium
GGAGGGCATCTCTATCTTTAACCCCACAGTTATTTCTGATTTCAAAAGCAACTTCCTTTGTTTCTTCAGTCTCTTCAACATGTTTCTGACAAAACGAGAGATAGCTTTCAATCTTGGCCCTTTTAAACGGTCTAAATATGTTCTTAATTTCGTAAACCAATATATCTGAACTGACTAAAACAACTTCTCCCCTCTTAACCTCATCCAATATTTGTTGAAATACATCTGTTTCCTCTCTTATCCTGGGTTGATTCTGGTTGTCAAATGGTCGGCAATAGACATTTGTATCCAAATATATTACCAATGCTAACTCTCTCGGCCCTTCTTCAGATATTGGGAAAATAATTCGTGTACAAGACCACCTAAGAGCTAATCTCTTCGTCAGTCATATAACATGCCGGGTCTTCGGCCCAGATGTCGCCATGCACCACCTCAGCCCGAATGCGGCATCCGCCGCAGAGGCTCTTGTAGTTACAAGTCCCGCAACGCCCCTTAACATGCTGATCCAAATGGCGCAATTTCTTAACCAGAGGGCTGTTTTCTTCGCTCCAAAGCTCGCTGAATTTGCGCTCCCGCACATTACCTAAGGTCACGTGGCTCCAGAACTGGCAGGGATGGACATCTCCTCTAGGATCAATGTTGGCCATCTTGCCCCCGGCGGAGCAGCCCCCGTGCATCTTCAGCAATTCCACCACCTCGTCTTCACGCTCAGGCAAGTTCTTGCGTACATATTTAAGCAGGTAAATTCCATCAGCGTGGTTGTCGGTGGTCAAGATTTCGGTATTTACCCCGCGTTTATGCCAATCCAGGGTTTTATCCACCAAGGTTTCCATAACCTTACGGGATTCTTCATGGGTTAAATCATCCTTGACCATTTCTTTACCACGACCAGAATACACCAAATGGTACATACAGAAGCGAGGAATACCTTCTTTTTCCACAACATCCAAAACTGCCGGCAGGTCCAAATGATTGTGCTTGTTCACTGTCATACGCGCCCCGGACTTGACCCCGGCCGCCAGACAGTTCTTGATTCCGGTAATCGCCGCCTGGAAACAACCCTCTTTTTGGCGGAAATGGTCATGGGTAGCCTCAGCCCCATCAATACTGATTCCTACATATTCAAAGCCAGCCTCCTTGATTTTGCGGGCAATTTCGGGAGTTATCAGGGTACCGTTAGAGGAAATAACCGGCCGGGTGCCCAACTCCTTGGCGTAAGCCCCCAACTCAAAAAGATCCTTGCGCAGCAGCGGCTCGCCCCCGGAAAACAAGAGCACCGGCGACCCCATCTCGCAGATGTCCCTGATGAACTCCTTCGCCTCTTCGGTGCTGAACTCATCCTTATAACTCCTGTCCTCGGCACTGATATAACAGTGCAGGCAGCGCAGGTTACAACGGTTGGTCATATTCCAGACCACCAGCGGGCGCAGGTCATCTGAAAACTGAAGCAAATGCGCCGGCAGCTTGGAACTGTCCCGCCCCAAGCGCATGGCCTCCGCCACGGTGGCTGTGCCGCATAATAATTTACTACAACCGATCATCTAATTAACCTCCTTCAGAAAAGAATTAGACAGGATTACAGGATAAACAAGATGGAAAGATAAAAATCCTGTTAATCCAGTTAATTCTGTCAAAATATAATCCTGCCAAGAAACTCTTTGTTGTAAACATGATAAGTGCAACCTAGTATTTTTTTAGTTAATTCTCTTTGTATTGCACCTCATTTTAATTTTAGATTTAGACACAGGATGTACTGGATAAACAAATTGCAAAGAAATTGAATAATCCAGTCAATCCTGTTAATCCTGTCAAAATTTCTTTCTTGTCAACTAAAATACTCCACAATTGCCTCCACCAGAGCAGGAATGGTATAGGCACTGGGCATGATTTGGGTTTTCAGCCCCAACTTTTTAGCCGTATCCGCAGTAATCGGGCCGATACTGGCCACCACTGTTCCTTCCAATATAGCTTTCAGATTATCCTTACCCACAGCCTTAACAAAATTACTGACCGTAGAGGAACTGGTAAAGGTAATTACATCCGGCCTGGCATCTTTAAGCAAATCCAAGTCCATCTCGGGCTGGATTGTTTTATAAGCAGTCACCACCCTGACCTGCGCCCCGCAGCGGGCCAACTCCTCGGGCAGCACCTCGCGCGCCACCTGGGCACGGGGTAACAACACTTTCTTTCCCTCAATACCCCGCTGACGCAAACCCTCTATAATCGCTTCAGCGCGGTACTCAGCAGGCACATAATCCACAACCAATTGCAAATCCTCCAGCTTCTGGGCGGTAGCCGGGCCGATCGCCGCCAGCTTTACGCCCTTCAACTCCCGCACATCCTTAGCTTGTGCCCGCAACCTTTGCAGAAAATAATCCACCCCATTGACGCTGGTAAAAATCAGCCAATCAAAGCCGCCCAGATCCCCAATGGCCGCATCCAAATCCCGATAGTCATCGGCAGGCACCACCTGAATGGTAGGCACCTCCAGCACCTCGGCCCCATAGGAACTCAAGCGGGCGGAAAGCTGACTGGCCTGCTCACGGGAACGGGTAACCAGCACCCGCTTGCCAAAAAGGGGCTTGGTCTCAAACCAGTTCAAAAGCGGCCTTAAGTTTATTACCTCTCCCACTATAATAATGGAAGGGGGTTTTACATCCTTGGCCTTCTCTACAATATCCGCCAGTGTTCCCACCACTGTCCGCTGACGAGTGGTGCTGCCCCACCTGATTAAGGCAACAGGTGTATCGGGAGAGCGTCCATTCTCCACCAAACGACGGGTAATCTCAGGCAGATTACCCACCCCCATCAGAAAGACTAATGTACCAATGCCGGTGGAAATTTTGTCCCAGGCTATACTGGAAGTTTCCTTGGTGGGATCCTCGTGGCCGGTAATAAAGGCACAGTTCGCCGTATAATCACGATGGGTTAAGGGAATGCCGGCATAAGCCGGAGCGGCAATGGCCGAGGTTACCCCGGGCACAACTTCAAAGGGGATTCCTTGCTCGGCCAAATCCTGCGCCTCTTCACCCCCCCGTCCAAAGATAAAGGGGTCGCCGCCTTTTAAACGCACCACGATTTTACCCTCGCTGGCCTTACTTACAATTAATTCGTTAATCCCCCCCTGGGGCAGGGTATGCCGGCTGGCCTTTTTGCCTACATATATCAATTCCGCCTGGGGCGAACAGTGGCGCAGCAATTGCTGATTAGCCAGGTAATCATAAATCACCACCTGGGCCTGGCGCAAGCATTCCACCCCCTTGAGGGTAATCAATTGCGGATCACCCGGCCCCGCTCCTACCAAAAAGACCTTACCTTTAATCATTCCTTGCTCTTCCATAAATAAAAAGCCCCGATAGCACCATCGGGGCTACTGGCTTCAAGTAGGGGCCGACCTCTGTGTCGGCCCGACAAGGGCGGTCAGGGACGACCGCCCCTACTTCTTTTCCCACCAAGCCTTGCCGCTCTTCTCTTCAACCGCTGCGGCTTCACTTGCCGTTTCACTTACTGATGCTGCGGGGACTGCGGCCTCTGAGATTTCCGCCGCCGGGGCGGGCTCCACATAAATCGGAGCCGGAACGGGAATCATTTCCTCGGGAATCAGCCGAATATCACCCTGGATGAAGTCAGCCCCCCGAACCGTTATTTTAGCAGGGGTAGCTACATAACCCAGCTTGCTGGCTTTCAAAGTATAACCCCCTTTTTCCACCGCTTTGATCATATAACGCCCATC
>QIFF01000237.1 GCA_003230635.1 bacterium
AAGAAGAAGTAACCCCAGCGTCTGAACCCGCTAAGAAGAAAAGAACCAGAAAGAAAAAATCCACTCCTGCTGCAGGAGAAGAACCCCCCGAAGACACTGAGGGGAAACAAGAATCCGCTGAAGATAAAACTGAAGAATAAACTGGGGTTGTGGCGCAGTTGGGAGCGCGCTTGACTGGCAGTCAAGAGGTCAGGGGTTCGAACCCCCTCAACTCCACCAATCTTATCAAGGGGTTAGCCAAATTTGGTTAGCCCCTTTTCTTTGCATTGTGACAAAATTGTGACAGATTTTGTCCAGCACTTCCACGCCGTCCCTAATCCAGGTTTCTATCTCATCTAAATCAAATCGCAATAGATTATTTAGCTTATGGCAGGGAATCAACCCTTTATTAGCCCACGCATATAAAGTTGATTCTTTAACCTTGATAATTTTTGAAAGCTCTTTTACAGTTATAAGCTGCATAATTGTCCGCCTAAATTTCTTCTTTCCATATTCCAATTTATTTAAATTCTTGAGTTAACTTGTCATCCGTCCAATACTGCTTCTATTTATGAATCTTTTCCATTTTTATTCCACGTGATTTACTCCCTCCCCCCCTCATTCTGCGAGGCCAGAAGAAAACGATACTTCCTGTCAGTACAGACCAAACAAGCAGCGGTATATTCTTTGCTATGTATTCCAGCTTTCCACTTACAGTTTGTATTTTTATGCCTATTTATAAACAATCCAAAAACAAACTATCACTGAACGATCGGAATCATAGCGGAACCATAACTGAAGCCGCTCCCGGCTGATCCACAACCCTTTGGCCACTTCACTTATGCCCCCGCAATAATCCGGCTTCTTCAACCCGTCCAGAATAGTTCGTTCCAAATCGCTTACAGTTACTTTGTCGGTAGGGGTGACCCACTCTTCCTTTAATCAAAAGAATTCCTCGATGCTCTGCATCGGGGATGAATGTAAAAAGTAAACTCCTTATTATCGGCTACGCTTTGCTTCGCCGATAAAAATGAGTTTACTGCTTTTACAAACCCCGATGCAGAGCATTGATGAATTTTGCTGATTAAATCCCACTTTGACACATCATTTTTTCCTACTAATATTTTGTAGCTAAAAAGTCTAAAATAAGTGCGAGGTGCCGTCCCTCATGAACACAGATGGTTTGAGCTGAAATTGGAAGAATTCAATGCGCTTTCATGTCCAAATTATTCGACAAATCCAGCCTGATACACCCCCACCTGATTCAACTTAACCTGGCAAAAATCTGTCCACCCCTTATGAAAAATCAGGGTCGCCTCCTAATTGCAAAGCATTATTCAATTGGACGCTGGTAAGGCTAAAAACGTTTTGCGCGCTCCACTTTATGGGATCCGTCGTATTTAAGGTCAGCAGGTCAAGGTTAGGAGCGGTATTGTTATCGACAGCCGCGATAATATCTGGAGAGGCCACCGCAACCCCAACCAGGACGCCAATAATAACCCCGCCCACTACGAGCGCGGCCCCCTCAGTTACAAAACACAGCACCACTGTAGCGATAACCCCGGCTACAATAATCATCCATTTCAATATCTCAGTTCCCAAACTGGTATGGGTTCCATGCTCCACCACGGCCGTTTTAACTTCTCTATACTTTAAAGTCTGACCGTTCTTGTTGCTGCCGACCTCAATGGTGTACCAATGTGTGGTCTGACACCAGGCCGTCACTCCCTCCCCGACATCCGTTTCCGTATAGGTTGAAAAAATCAACTGTTCATCTTCATTGGTAATGCTCATTTTCGTCATGTAAGGGGTAAAGACAGAACCGGCATGCTCGACATCATCCAACCTAATGTTTTCCCCATCCTTTAATTTAAGGACATGCTGATATTTACCGGTCTGGGTATCCGCGTCAGACTTTATCTCATAATCATTAACGGTCGAGTATTTCCATTTAAAGGGAAGAGTGGGGAGCATCAAATCGTGCAAAAACCTCGCCGGCGACACCAAAAATCCGGCTTTACCCCCGTTCGGAATAACGTAAGGGTCAATTTGCTGCAACTGCGCCAGCCCGGCCTTACGCCCCCCGGTCATACACAACACCCCCAGAATCGATTTATCGGGACTCTGGGCGTCACAATAAGCGTAGTCGGTATAAGATGGCTTACACCAGGCCCATTGCGCGTCCTTATCAATCTTTTCATTAATATTAACCATCGCGAAAACATGGTCGAAGTCTATTAAATGTTCATTCAGCCAATCGATAATCAGGGTAGTAACCACAGACTGAACCACACTTGCCCCAAAGTTATCGACCGCCTTACCGGTAACCGGCTTGGTAAAAATGGCGGTTTTTAAGCTGACCACCGGATTGGCGGGGTCCACACTTTTAGACTTCACCTTCAAATTGAAAAGGTTTTCAATGTTCTCATGGGGCAAATATTCTAAACGAACCTCCACAATAAGCTTCCCCTGCTCCCAAGCAAAGCCCCCCAGTTCACAGGAGCCGCTTACAAGGGACACCGGAATCGTCATCCAGATGAGAGCGCCGTCACCGCCCGGTGCGATTTGCCAATCACTGAAAGTCCCTTTAACCGTATCGCCTTTAGGAGAGCTGTAATTAAAACCAGCGGGAGATGATTTTTTAGAAACAATCGCACTATTAACGTAAGGAATCGGAATAGCGAAAACGGTATCCCAGTTTAAGGTATTGGTCGCATTAGCCAATATTCCCCACCTCCTCCGGATAAAAATGGTAACTAAACATTGGCCCTGGGTTCATCAACCAATTTACCTCCCAGAAGCAGCGCCCCTTGCAGTTGCGCCGATTCAAGCTCAAAATCACTGGAGTTAGGCCACTTCACCGCCCCGATGCAATTCGCGCCGAATTCCTCAAAGGAAGGTAAATCGGAATAATATTCTTTGGCAATAGCCTCTACCATTTGGGGAATAGCCCCTAGGGTAGCTCCGACACCCCCGCCGACAACCGTTCCCACCAACTTCCATTTAGAGTTCCACATCCATTTTCCAAAAGATCTTGCCTTCCCGGCAATCTTACTGGTAATAGAAGCTGCACTCTCACCCGCCTCTTCCATCTGACTGGCTTCGGATAAATCTTCCCCGGCGTCGTCAGCAGAATCAAGCGATATTGTGCTCATCGAGTCCTCCGATTGCGACGCCACCTCACTGAGAGTTTCCGACAAGTCAACAACTACGTTTTCCCCGGCTTCCGTTGCCCCATCCACAGCCGCGGTAGCCCCTTCCGTAGCAACGTCAAAAGCGCCGCCTATCAATCCCCCGACTAACGAACCGAGAATTGAGACCCCTATTTCAATGCCGATATCTTCCCACTGTTTCCAACTCGCCTTCGTCATACTAACCTGCAAACTGGGTGAACTCCCCTGCTTGACGGTTAAAACATTTTTGTACGGTTTACCCTTTTTGTCTGTGCCGGATTTGAGCTCAACCGTATAATATTCCGTGTAATTGACATGGATAGTAACACCAGACTGATAATCCCAGTGCAAATCCGTAAAGGAAACCTTGAATTCATCATTCATCAAGCTAATCTTGAAATTGCCTTTATTGATCTTGGCGGGCACCGGATTCTTGTCTTTATCCTCAAAGGTTGCCCACATAATGTCCTTATCGTTCTCAAAACTGAGCCCGTCATTAGAAACCTGATAGTCGTCCACCGTAGAACCGAGCCGCATCGCCAAACAACCGGGCAGCAACCATTTCTCCGAGAAACGTTGC
>QIFF01000235.1 GCA_003230635.1 bacterium
CTAACCAGCAGAGGCTTTTGAAATGTTTTTTTGTCCTCTGCAAAGGGCCAGAAACAAGTCTATGCTTTTCTATATCGGATTTCGGGAATAATCAGGGGCTTGACAAAAAAGGCTTTGTCTTGTAAGATGAGGTTACAAGTTGACGGTCGTCCTGCATTGTTCACAAACAGTGCAGGTTGCAAATAAATTGTCGCGGGGTGGAGCAGTCAGGTAGCTCGTTGGGCTCATAACCCAAAGGTCACAGGTTCGAATCCTGTCCCCGCTACCAATTATAACAAGGGGTTACGATTAATTTCGTAGCCCCTTGTTTTGTATTTGGTGCCTACAAAAAGGCAACGCTCCCTTGACAAGCAAAGTAGCGGCTTCTATAATCAGCTTGTCCTACAGAAAGGGTTCAAATTATGCTTGACAGGCGTTACTTAAAAGAAAATT
Organism: bacterium; assembly: GCA_003230635.1. The sequence goes on from QIFF01000235.1 coordinate 433, forward strand.
GGGAAGAAGTTGTTGCTAAATTGCGCACCCGGGGCGAATTGCCCAATCTCGATGTGTTTCTGGAGGTTGAGAAAGATAGAACTGAGTTGTTGCAGGAAACAGAGGCCCTCAGGCAGCGGCGCAATCAAGTTTCCGCTCAGGTAGGCAGGCTGAAGCAGAAGGGTGAGGACGCCCGCCGCTTGATTGCCGATATGCAGGAGGTGGGGAAGCAAATCAAGTGCTTGGACGAGAAACTGCGGGGAATAGAAGAACGTACTCAGCAGTATTTGCTGGCCCTGCCTAATTTACCCCATCCCAGTGTGCCCCAAGGCAAAGACGAAAATGACAATCCGGAAATCAAATGCTGGGGAGAGCCGCCAAAATTTAGCTTTACTCCCAAGTCCCATGTGGAGCTGGGTGAGCAGCTTGACATCCTGGATTTCAAACGGGCGGCCAAAATCAGCGGGGCGCGCTTTTGCCTCTACAAGGGGGCCGGGGCGCACCTGGAACGCGCCTTGATTAATTTTATGCTGGATTTGCACACCAAACAACACGGCTATCAGGAAGTGCTGCCCCCCTTTATGGTTAATGCAGATAGCCTGCTGGGGACGGGCCAGTTGCCCAAGTTTGCCGAGGACTTGTTCAAAATGGCCGATGATAATTACTATCTAATTCCCACTGCTGAAGTGCCGGTAACCAATATCCACCGCAATGAAATCCTGGACGAGGCCCAGTTGCCCATTAAATATGTGGCCTATACCCCCTGTTTCCGGCGCGAGGCCGGTTCTTATGGCAAGGACACGCGGGGACTGATTCGCCAGCACCAGTTTAATAAGGTGGAATTGGTTAAATTCAGCACGCCCGAGAATTCTTATAAAGAATTGGAGACATTGCTTCAAGATGCGGAACGGGTCTTACAACTGCTGGAAATACCCTACCGGGTGGTTGAACTCTGCACCGGCGACTTGGGCTTTGCCGCCGCCAAGACTTATGACATAGAGGCCTGGGTCCCCAGCCAGCAACGCTACCGGGAAATCTCTTCCTGCAGCAATTTTGGAGACTTTCAAGCCAGACGGGCCAAAATCCGCTACCGCCCTAAAAAGGATTGTCAAGCAAAATGCCCTGAGAATGAGCTTGATTGGTCGCCAGAAACTGTTGTTTCTTCTCCACCGTCTCAAGCTCGTGACATAACTGCCTCGTATCAAGTCGGTGGTGGCAGCAAAGGCAAGCCGACCCTTGTCCACACCCTGAACGGTTCCGGCCTGGCCGTAGGGCGTACGGTGGTAGCCCTGCTGGAGAACTACCAACAGCCCGACGGTTCCGTAATTATCCCCCCGGCCCTGCGTCCTTATATGGATGGGTTGGAGAGGATAGCCAGAGAGAAGGAATAAGAATGTCCGTCCAACTGGTTAGTGCCGCCAATAACGAGGAGATGCTGCGCATTTGCCTGGAGCAGGGGGCGGACGCTGTTTATCTGCCCTTGAGCGGCAGGCTGGCCATTCGCTTAAAGCGCGATTTCTTTAGTCTGCCTCAGTTAAAGCCCCTGATTGATTATACCCACCAGCAGGGAAGGCTGGTTTATGTGGTAATTAACGGCCTGATCCGCGAGGGGGAATTTGAGGATTATTGTACCAGCGCCGAAACCCTCTTCCAGCAGGGGGCGGACGGGCTGGTGGTGGGCAGTGTAGCCCTGGCCCGCTGGATTGCCCGGCGGCTCAAACCCCAGCGCCCTGAGTTTAAGATTATTGCCTCCAGCTCTATGTCGGCAATCTCTCCCTGCGACGCCAATTTCTTATACCGACAGGGAGTTGATCGGGTAATCATTCCCCGCCTGCACACTATGCCCCAAATTGCGTACTACCGTAAGCATGCCGAAGGGGAATTGGAAATTTTTGTCCACGGTTTGCTTTGTCCCGGCTGGGAGGGTCAGGGCTGTTTGCTGCCCCTGTTTCATCATCCCGGTGAGCTGGAGCACGGCTGTTGCTTGCCGGCAGCAAGCCCGGATATTGCAAAGGCCCCCTGCCGTCAATATCAAAGCAGTGACCAGACCCCTCTTTGGGATTTCAGAGTTCAGGCGGACTTGGCTTACCTGCCCCAATTGGTTGAATTGGGAATTGAGAGTATCAAAGTAATCGCTGTAGGGAAAGAAATCCCGATGCTGGCTAAAACCATCGCCATCTGGCGTGAGGCCCTGGATACAGTATTGGAGGGCAAAAAACTGTCCCTGCCGGCTATGCAGCAAGCCCTGAAGCAAGTTTCCCCCCTGCCGCTGGATTTCTCCGCCCGTGCCGAGCGGCGTCCCTGCCGGTAGGGGCGGACCTCCGTGTCCGCCCTTCTTCGACCAGGGACGACACAGAGGTCGCCCCCTACAAAAAATTTTTCTTAAAAAATATGTGGCGGAATTTTGACCGGCGTGGTATAATTTAAGTGCATAGTTTATATGTATAATTCTGGAGTACTAACCTAACTATCTATAATCCAACCAAAAAGGCAGCCACAATATGCCCCTGCAAAATATATTAGTGGTAGATGACGATAAAAGCCATTGCCGATTGATGAAGGAAGTCCTGGAAGAAGACGGCCGGCTTATTGTCAGCAGCGCAGCTAGCGGTGAAGAGTGTCTAAGCAAATTAGCCAAGAATAATATTGACCTTGTAATTTTGGACTATTCCCTCCCCAAGGAAAATGGCCTGGAAGTAACGAAAAAAATCCAAAGCGAGGGCTATGAGGTGCCAATAATCATGGTAACCGGCAGAGGGAATGAGGAAATAGCGGTTCAGGCCATAAAATTGGGGGTTTGCGATTACCTGGTAAAGTCACCAGACCTGAGCTGGCTGATAATGCTGCCCATGGTAGTCAAGAGGTGTCTGGAACATTCCCGGGTTCTGCAAAGAAAAGTGGAATTAGAGAAAAAGCTGCAGGAAGACTTTATAAATACGATTAGCACCCTGGCCGCCTTAATCGAAATCAAAGACCCTTATACAGGCGGCCACTCACGCGCAGTAAGGGATTTGTCCCTGGCCGTCGCCAACCGCTTAAAGCTAACCCCCCAAAAGTTGGAACAAATTGAAATTGCAGCCTTTCTGCATGACATCGGCAAAATAGGAATTCCGGGCAAGGTGCTGAATAAATCTGAGGGATTGACCTCTGAAGAATACTCCTATATTCAAAAACATGTAGAGCTGGGTTCTGCTGCTTTACAACACGTGCGCAGGATGGGGGAGGTAAGCGATATTATCAAACACCACCATGAGTCATATAACGGAAGCGGCTACCCGGACGGCCTGAAGGGAGAAGAAATTCCCCTCGGTTCCAG
>QIFF01000129.1 GCA_003230635.1 bacterium
GAGGATAAATTTCTTGAGGTTGAAGCCCAATTTGTAGAAGAGGAAGTTCAAATAACCCCTGAGATGGAAGCCCTGATGCGCAGTGTGATCAATCACTTTGAGCAGTATGTGAAGCTCAGCATTAAACTGCCGCCGGAAACCTTGCTTTCCACCGCCAATATTGATGATCCGGGGCAATTGGCGGATGTGGTAGCTTCCCATTTGCCTTTAAAGCTGCCGGAAAAACAGGGTATTTTGGAGATGATCAATTCACAGGAGCGCCTGGAACAATTGCTGGAACTGCTGGATAGCGAGATAGAAATCCTGCAAATTGAGAAGTCCATCCGCGGGCGGGTAAAGAACCAGATGGAGAAAAACCAGCGCGAATACTACCTTGGGGAGCAGATGAAGGCCATTCAAAAGGAACTGGGGGACAAGGACGAACGGGCGCAGGAAATTGAGGAGCTGAAAAAAAAGATTACCAAAGCCAAAATGACCAAAGAGGCCGAAGAAAAGGCCATCAAGGAAATTAAGCGCCTGCAGCAAATGCCCCCTATGTCGGCGGAAACCACGGTGGTGTTGAATTACCTTGATTGGCTGGTTTCCATTCCATGGGGAAAGAGAACCCGGGAAAAACGCAACATGCAGGAGGCGGAAGAGATTCTGCGCCAGGACCATTACGGTCTGGAAAAGGTCAAGGAACGGATTTTGGAGTATCTGGCCGTGCGGCGGCTGGTGCGCAAAGTCAAGGGGCAGATCCTTTGTTTTGTCGGTCCTCCAGGGGTGGGAAAAACCTCCCTGGCCAAATCGATCGCCCGCGCCACCGGGCGTAACTTTGTTCGCCTCTCCCTGGGCGGGGTACGGGATGAGGCGGAAATCCGCGGGCATCGCCGTACCTATGTAGGAGCTTTGCCCGGACGCGTTGTGCAGAGTATGCGCAAGGCCAAGTCCAGAAATCCGGTTTTTCTGCTGGATGAAGTGGATAAGATGAGTACCGACTTCCGCGGTGATCCCTCGGCCGCCTTGCTGGAGGTTCTGGACCCGGAGCAAAACAACACCTTTAACGACCATTACCTGGAAGTGAATTACGACCTGTCGGAGGTGTTCTTCATCACCACTGCCAACGCCCTGCACGGCATTCCCTGGCCCCTCCAGGATCGGATGGAAGTAATCCAACTCCCCGGTTATACCGAGGAAGAAAAAGTCAAGATCGCCGAGCAGTTTTTGATTAGCCGGCAACTGAAAGACCACGGCCTTAAACCTGCCAACCTGAGCTTCAGCCGGCAGGCGATTGCCTGGATAATCCGCCGTTATACGCGCGAGGCCGGGGTGCGTAATCTAAACCGTGAGCTGGCCAAAATCTGCCGCAAGGTGGCCCGTCAGGTGGTGAAAGAGGGGCGCGGGACCAAGGTGGTGATGAGCGGACGCAATCTGCACCAGTTTTTAGGCCCCCCCAGGTTCCATCAGCAGCGGAGGGAAGAAGGCCACAATATCGGCTTGGCCACCGGCCTGGCCTGGACCGAAGTCGGCGGAGATATTCTGAGTACCGAGGTAACCATTCTTCCCGGTTCCGGCAAACTGACCGCTACCGGCCAGTTGGGTGACGTAATGCAGGAATCCTGCCAGGCGGCTTTGAGCTATGTGCGTTCCAAGGCCTGCCAGATGGGCCTGCCCAAGTATTTTTACCGCAAGGTGGATATTCATATTCACGTACCAGAGGGGGCGATCCCCAAAGACGGGCCTTCGGCGGGTATAACTATGGCTACCGCCTTGGCCTCGGCCCTGACCAGACGGGCGGTGCGCAAGGATGTGGCTATGACCGGCGAAATTACCCTGCGCGGGCGGGTGCTGCCCATAGGGGGCTTGAAAGAAAAGGTGCTCGCTGCCCACCGCGCTGAAATCAGTACCGTTATTATCCCCAAGCAGAACGAAAAAGACCTCAAAGAAATCCCCCCCAAGGTCAAGAAGGCAATCAACTTTGTCCTGGCAGAACACATGGATCAAGTCCTGGAGGCAGCCCTGGTGCCGGAAGCGGCAAAAAACCCCCTGTTGGAAGATGAAATCATTTACCGGGATGATTACCAGGAACTGCCCACTCCTTCTGTTACCCACTAAATGGCGCAGCCGCAAATTATTTTGATGTTTCGGTCTGTCCTCAGACCGAAACTGACAAGGGGTACGCTACCCTTAAAACTTTCGGCTTGAGGACAAGCCGAAAGATCGAACCGGGGGCAGTATATTATGAAAGCTAAGTTTATAGCGATTAGTTTGTTACTAATTCTGTCTTTTCCTTTCTTAGCAGCGGCAGAGGAGAAAAAGGATAAAGATTTTTTCGAGGGTTGGACGCCTTTTCAATTTGCTATATGTAACCCGGTGCAACTTTTTGATGAAAATAGAGATGTTTACGGTTTAAGGACTAGTCTTATCTATGGTAAAAACAAAGGTGTTTATGGATTAGACTTGGGTATTGGCTGGAATGAGGCTCGTAATGTGTGGGGCTATCAATTAGCTTTGATTGGAAATAAAACTCACGACGTAACGGGCATCCAGATGGCTGGGTTTGTAAATAAAAATGAGGCCGATCTAATAGGTATTCAGATTGCAGCGTTGGGCTTAAATCAGGTCCGTGACCTGACGGGTATTCAGATGGGTTTAGGTGTGAATCAGGCTCGTGATGTGAGAGGTTTTCAATATGCCTGCCTGCTAAATAAAACTCGTGACGTAACAGGTATTCAGGCTGGCGCTCTTCTCAATAAAGCCCGTGACGTAACAGGTATTCAGGCTAGCGCTCTTCTCAATCAAAGCCGTGACGTGACAGGTATTCAGTATTCCGGCTGTTTAAATCAGACCCATAATGTGATGGGCTTACAACTCGCCGTAATTGGGAATGAGACCCAAGATATAACAGGGGTGCAACTGGCATTTCTTGGAAATGTTGCTAAAGGGGATATTACAGGTCTTCAACTGGCACTTTTTATAAATCAGGCCAGGGAGGTAAGGGGTGTCCAAATTGCTCTCCTCGGGAACCTTGCTGAAGAGGTGATGCAACAGGCAACAGATTCAGCTTATTACTATAATGTCAGGACTCAAGAGATACCCCGTGCTATGTGGGGTATTCAAATTTCCGGGTTTATAAATCATACCGGCAATGCGACAGGTCTTCAGGTTGCTGGAATTGGAAATGTTGCCAAGGGGAACTTAACAGGTCTTCAGTTTGCTGGAGTAGCAAATGGTGCCAATCATGTAACGGGTATTCAGGTTGCCTTATTAGCAAACAATGACGATGGTGATGTGAGGGGTCTTCAACTTGGGGTCATTAATATTGCAGATAGGGTTAAAGGGGTACAAATAGGGGTTATAAACTATTGCCGGAGAATGAGTGGCATACAAATTGGTGTTTTGAATATCATTAGGGAGGGAGTCTTACCGTTCTTCCCCCTAGCCAATGCCAGCTTTTCCTTCTAGTGTCGTGTCAAGAAATTTGTCGGTTTGTTTTATCCCCCCTCATCCTAACCTTCTCCCCAGTGGGGAGAAGGGATTTTAAACCTCCATGCCGAACAGTAAACCGAAGATAGTCTAGCATGGCCCAAGCACAAATTATTCCCCTCCCTCCTTCCCCTTACAGCCTGGTCTATCAGACCCTTCCCCTGGAAAAATTGACCCCACCTCTGGCCTACGAGCTACTGGGCTTATCCAGCCCTTCCTTTCTATTGGAAAGTGTCAAGGGAACACCTCAAATATCCCGTTATTCCTTCCTTGGAGCGGATCCCTTTATGGTTTTCCAAAGTAGGGGCTGCCAGATTGAGCTCAGCAGGGGAGACGAAAACCGGCAACTGACCGCCCATCCCTTCAAAGAGTTGCAGAAATTGCTGGCACAATATCGTTTGCCCCGCCCCAATGGCTTCCCGCCCTTTCTGGGGGGAGCGGTGGGTTATATAAGCTACGATGCGGGCCGCTTTTTTGAGCGCCTGCCCAGCCGGGCCATAGACGATTTGCAACTACCGGAGCTGTTCTTCCTATTTGTTGATTCAGCGGTGGTCTTTGACCACCAGGAAAAGCAAATTTGGCTGCTGGCTACCGGGATGCGTGAGAAAGACCCCACCTCCGCCAGGCAACATGCGCTTGAGTGGGTGGAACAAACGGCGAGGGCTTTAGCTGGTGCTTCGCAGTCGTCAGACGTAGGAGCGCCTTCCAGGCGCGATATCGCGGCAAGATGCCGCTCCTACCCCACTGTCAGCATAGAGAGCAACTTCAGCCAGGCCGAGTTTGAGGTAATGGTAAGGCGAGCCAAGGAATACATCCGGGCAGGGGACATCTTCCAGGTCAATCTCTCCCAGCGCATCATGAGCCCGATCAGTGGCAGTTATTGGGACTTGTATAAGTTACTGAGGAAAATTAACCCCTCTCCCTTTGCCGCTTACCTGGAGGGGGGGGATTTTAGCCTGGTCAGCTGTTCCCCTGAGCGCCTGGTGAGCCTGCAAGACAGGCAGGTGGATACCCGTCCCATTGCCGGCACCCGGCCGCGCGGGCGGGATGGCCTGGAGGATCAGGCCCTCTCGGCGGAGCTGTTGTTGAACGAAAAGGAGCGCGCCGAGCATATTATGCTGGTGGATCTGGAGCGCAACGACCTGGGGAGGATTTGTGAATATGGCAGTGTGCGGGTGAATGAATTAATGGTGCTGGAGGATTATTCCCATGTCTTCCACATTGTTTCCAATGTCCAGGGGCGGCTTTTAGGCGGCAAGAATTGCTTTGATGTTTTGGCGGCTTGCTTTCCCGGAGGCACGATTACCGGCACCCCCAAAATCCGGGCCATGGAGATTATTGACGAGCTGGAACCCACCAGGCGGGGGCCCTATACCGGCTCAATTGGTTACCTGAGCTTCTGCGGCAACATGGATCTCAATATTGTCATTCGTACCTTTGTCATCAAGAATAACACCGCTTATGTCCAGGTTGGCGCCGGGATTGTAGCCGATTCCGAGCCGGAGCGGGAATACCGGGAAACTCTGCACAAGGCCGAAGCCCTGCTGCAAACCCTCCAATTCCACTTCCGGGGCGATTTGCCTGATTTGTAAAAACCTTCAAACCAGCAATTTATCTTCTTCCGGCTTATGTTTGTATTCCAGCTTGCTCTTTTTCCAGGAGAAGAGGCTGAAGATTATGGCCAGGAGCAGGGTAGCCAGCACCCAGCTAACCCCAATTGACAAAAGGGCAGTGGCGCTGTAACCGCCGTAAAGGTGGGTGAATTCTTCCTTGAACTGGATAAGAAGCATTACGATTAGCAATCCCGGCGTCCAGTATTTGATCAGGAAATCCCATAAGCGATTGATTTTCCAGTTGGAAACCAGATTGATATGCTCCCGCAGAACGTGTGCCTTGAGCACCCATCCTACAATCAGGCACTCAAAAAGCCCCGCCAGCACCAGGCCGTAGTGGTTAAGGAAGTGATCTAGAATATCCAGCCAGAAGAGGCCGCTGCGGGTGGTGAAGATTATGCTCCCTAAAGCCCCCAGTGCGCATAAGACAGTGATGGTGCGTTGGCGGCTAAAGGCGAATTTGTCTATCAGGGCGCTGGCCATGGCCTCAATCAGGGAAATCCCCGAGGAGATTCCGGCAATGACCAGGGTAAAGAAGAATATCAGGCCGAAGAGGTTGTTAAAGAAGGGCAGGCGCGAAATGGCTTCCGGGTAGGCCACAAAGGCCAGGCTGGGGCCGGACTTGACCACCTCGCTCACCGCCACCCCTTTCTGCTGGGCCATGTAGCCCAGCACGCTGAAGACGGCAAAGCCGGCGATAAAGGAATACAGGCAATTGGTAACGCTGGTAATAACCGCATTCTTTACCAGGTCGGTCTTGGCGGGCAGGTAGCTGGCATAGGTAATCATGATGCCGAAGCCCAGGGAGAGGGTGAAGAAGATTTGCCCGTAGGCGGCCATCCAGACCCGCCAGTCCATGATTTTGCCCCAGTCGGGGGTGAGATACCACTTAAGCCCTTCCCCGGCCCCCTCCAGGGTGACTCCCCACAGCACCAGGGTCAGGGTCAGCACAAAGAGCAGGGGCATAAAGACCTCGCTGGCCTTTTCAATCCCGTGCGCCACCCCGCGGTAGCAAATACCCCAGTTAATTCCCCAGGCCAACAGGGTGGCGGCTACAATCTGCAATTGCAGCCCGCCGATTTCCCCCACCCCGGAGGAGAGGTTAAGGTATTCCTTGAGAAAAAAGCTTTGGGTGTCGCTTCCCCAACGCAGGTTGACGCTATAGACCAGGAAGTTGATGCACCAGCCGATAATCACCGCATAATAAAGCATGATGCCGAACATGACGAAGGTCGGCATCCACCAGCCCAGCCACTCGTACTTGCGCCCGATTTTGGCAAAGCTCAGGGCTGAGGATCCCTGCTTTTTGTGCCCCAGGCCGTATTCCAGAATCATCAGGGGGATGCCGGTGGTAATCAAGGCTATAAAATAGGGCACCAGGAAGGCCCCGCCCCCATTTTCGTAAGCCATATAGCTGAAACGCCAGATATTGCCCAGGCCAACGGCCGAACCAATGGCGGCCATTAAAAAACCCGCTTGTGAATTCCACTTGGGGCGTTCCATATCCTAGCTCTTTCCGGCAGCGATTACTCTACTTCCAATTCCAACTGTTCCTGCGGGGAATCCTCTGGCTCTTCTTCAAGCTCTATGGTTTCAGGCTCTTTCTCCGGCAGGGCGATGGTAGGTGTCTCACCACCTCTGCGCATATCGCAGGTGCCCTGAAAAATTACCCCTTCCTCAATGGTAAGAATGGGGGTCTTAAGATTGCCATAGACCTCCCCCGAGGCCTTAATGTCAATGCGTTTCTTGGCAGTGATATCGCCGCTGATCTTGCCGCTAATTACAATGGTGCCCACATGGATTTCGGCGTTGACCACTGCCTGTTCCCCTACAATCAGGGTATCTTCGGAGGTGACTTCCCCCTCCAGCTTGCCGTCAATGCGCACTGCGCCCTCAAAGGCCAGCACCCCTTTAAAGTCCGTGCCCTCGCCCA
>QIFF01000277.1 GCA_003230635.1 bacterium
GTATCATGTGAATTACACTGCTTGTGGTGTATGTAAAATTAAAATTGAGTGTTTTTAAGCCAAAGGTGGACAAGAGGATGAGGGCAAAGAGGCATTGGTTGGGAGCAGTCTTGGCTGTCCTCTTCGTCTTGCGTCTTGCGCCGGCGGTTGAGGCTGCTTTGCCGGTGGGAACGCCGTTTGAGTTTAGAGATGTTATAACTTTCCCAATTTTACCTGACACAATTCCCCCAACTCTGTCGAGTGAGGCGGATTATTTGAGTTATACGCATATACTAGACAACGGGGATTTTTGGGGTGATACGTGGTCTGATCTTGAGGGAGGAGAGCTAATAGAAATATACAATAGTGGAATGGCAGTAGTTGGACTTACTTTTAGTAATCCTAGTGGTGACTTTACATTATCAGCTTCATTGGACGGTATAGCACTAGGTGAAATGCAATATATGGATGGGGGATGGATAAGTGGCTGGGGAGTAAATCTAGTGGAAGATGCTCTTAACATCCTGGAAATTAATAGAGATGGCGAAGTCAGGTTAAGCTTCAGCGGGAATGGCTCGGTAACAATTTTAAGTTCTACTCTGGCTGGTGAGGGGATGGTAACCCCCGAACCCGCCTCTCTCCTGCTGCTCGGCAGCGGCTTGCTGGCCCTGATAGGTTTTGGCCGGAAGAAAAGGAAAGAAGGGGTTTAGGTTAGCAATTGTTGTCTGGCCCTCTGAGAGTTTCTTTTTGCTTAAAGGTGCTGCCAACTCAACAGACCAAATTCGCCCACTCATTTTTTTATGCCACCCCCCCAAAAAAGGCTTGACAAATAGCTTACGAGATTCTAGTATTAGTCTATAATAGTTTGTAGTGTATTTAAATACAGGTGAAAGGAGGCAAAAAGATGCTAAAACGAAGGGTTTCCTTGTTTGTTGCTTTGTTCGTTTCCCTGACGTTGGCAGCTACCGCTCAGGCGGGGCCTATGGATGGGGGACATGGCTTTTCGTTAGATGCGGACACGGCGGACGGTGGCGCTAAGGGGGATATATATTTTACCCCGGAGGATGGCTCATTCGGCTTTATAGCCAACATACCAGTTGGAGACCAGGAAATAGACGCCCTATCTGGAAGCGGACATCAGTCGGTAACCCTTGATCATGTGATTGGCTTGAACTTCCAACTGCTTCATTCCATAGATGGGGACTCTGATATCTATGAGTGGAACATAGGCGGCCCGGCCCTTTCCGATTCACCCCTTTACCTAGGGCCGCGCTCAGGGGTTCTGGGCGGCGGTTTTGCTAACAAGACTCCTAATGTGGTATTGGGAAATTGGGTTCATGACGATGAAGGTGACCTGGGCCTAGCCAGTCTTGACCTGGATGCCCTGGAATCTCACGATCCGGGAACCTATATGTATTTTTCCGTGGAAGGGGCTGGTCCATTGGATGACGGTGATATCTACGTGGGGGATGGAACTACTATGGTCCCTTACCTTGATGATGAGTTTACTTTCGCGCCTGTAGTAGGAGACTTTTCCCCCAGCGCTAACCAGTTGGATGCCCTGGTGGTATTTGATGTAGCCGGTGAGCAGAATAGCTTTGACGCAGGGACGAGTCTCTTTGGCAGTGATCTTATTCTCTTCTCCCTGGCTCCGGGAGCATATGATGGGATAGGGGATAATGTCTATTGGTATAGTGCTTATGGAGGAGGGGCTGGTATGGGCGGTCTATATTTGGATCCTCTTTACAGCCATAATGTTGACGCCCTTGGTGTCATGGTTCCCGAACCGGCCAGCTTACTACTGCTGGGCTTTGGCTTGATTGGCCTGGCGGGCTTTGGACGGAAGAAGAGGAAAGAAGAGGTTTAGGTTAGATTTTTCGGTTTGTTTCAAGCCGAAAATCTTGAGGGTCTCGTTCCCCTTGTTGGTTTCGGCCTGAAACAGGCCGAAACATCAACGCTGTTAGAAGTTGCTAGAAATGGGAATGTTTATGGGAGTTAAAAGGGCAGTTAAGAAATTACCCACTTTTCAACTGGTTCTTATGCTGGTCTTGGTTTCGGGGGTGATGTTTGGGTTAAGCTGTGAGAAGGCATTTGCTGCTGCTCCACCTGTGTATGACTCAGCGTCTTATGTAGCCTGGCAGCCTGGTTGGGACGGCGTGGGGTTAAACCCCTGGAGCTTGGACTACTATTTTGATTTTAGTGGTTATTTAGGTGGCTTGACCCAGTCTAGCATGAGAGGTGTAATGACCAGTGCTATGCAAGAATGGTCAAATTATGTCCAGCTTGATTGGACAGAAATTCTTGTTTCCGGACAAGCTAATACCGTTGACATTGGTTGGGAAGCAATGGATGAGGCCAGCGGTACATTGGCCTATGCTTATTACCCAGCTCCTATTCCCAATTCCGAGCCGGTTGCCGGGGATATGTTTTTTGATAATGCGGAAAATTGGACCATAGGTGGTGGCGGTGGCATCGACCTGTTTGCGGTAACCTTGCACGAACTGGGTCATTCCCTGGGACTTAAGCATTCTGATGACCCCGATGCCGTCATGTATGCTTGGTATACTGGCCCGGTAGCCGGACTGGATGCAGACGATATTGTCGGTATCCGCTCCCTATACGCAACAGGACAAGGAGGAGTATATCCTATTCCTGAACCAGCTACTATTCTGCTTTTAGGTTCAGGTCTACTTGGTCTGTTCGGGTTCAAAAAAAGAAGAGGCTATGGAGAAATGGGGTAAAAAGCTAGCTCCCTGTTTCGCTCTGTTTTTACTCCTGTTAATTGTTGGTGTTAAAAGCAATGCTATGATGGTCAAGATTCCTCTGGAGCAGTTAACTCGGGGGGCTGATCTGATTCTTTTGGGCTGGGTTGAATCCATTGAGGGAAAAGAAGCAGAAAAGGGAATTTTCAGCCTGGCTACTATTTCGCCGGAAAAGGTCGTCAAGGGAAAGTTAACCACCCCGGCAGTGCTGGTAAAGTTCCGGGGTGGGGCAGTTGAAGGCAGACAGTTATATATAGAAGATACCCCTGACTATCGGGTTGGGGAAAGGGTAATGGTATTTTTAAAGAAGGTTGTTGGTAAAGATTATTACCAGACAGTAGGCTTGTTTCAGGGAAAGTATTCGGTAAAAGAAGATATAATAGTTCGGAAAAAGATTTCCCTTAAAGAGTTTATTCAGAAGGTTGAAGATATATTGAGGCATTAAAAAGACCCCAGGAATCACTTCCCCTAAGGTAGAGAGGGATAGGATTGCTGGTGTTTTTAGTCTTACCATGTCGGCCATTCCCCAAAGCTAGTTCCCCCTCCAGTGTTCCCTCCCAGTAAACCTAGATAACTTGGGAATCCTCAGCGCTTTTCCCTTTCGTTTCTATTGCCTTGAAATGGCTGATTTTACTTGACAGACGGGGCTGATTTGTGTCAGAATAGCTTTTTAAATCAGCTTGTTTGAGGCAATACATATGAATTATGCTTTTAAAAAAACACTGACCTTGCTTTTCTTGTTTTTACCGGTAATGGCGTTTGCCCAGGGTGCGAATTACGTCATTAGGGGAAGGGATGTTTTGCGGATTACGGTGTATGACCACCCGGATTTAAATACGGTCGTCAGGGTTACCGAAGCGGGGACCATTACCTTTCCTCTTTTGGGAGAGGTGGAGGTAAAGGGGCTGACTGTCCATCAGGTGGGAAGAAAAATTGTTGGCCTGCTTTCCAATGGTCTTATTGTCAATCCCCAGGTTAATGTA
>QIFF01000276.1 GCA_003230635.1 bacterium
AGCGACAGGGGGAGAAATGGCGCCTACTTCAGGGACAACCAAACAGGCTGCAAACCCAGCGGGGGAAAACTCCTCTGAGGAAACCATGTGCATGCTGAATGCAGCCATGAGTAACCTCGCCCGCGCCAGCACTCTTAAGGAAGTCTTAGCTGTTACTCTCAGCACTTTAAGGCATCTGTACAAGAGTGAGGTAATAAGCGTCCAGGAGTTTAATGAAGAAGACAAAACCTGGTCTGTCCTGGAACTGTTCAGTTCCAATCCCCAGTTTCTGGCCCAATTTGATTGCCTGAAAGAACTTCAAGCCACAGCTAAAACAAAGTTGGAACAAGGTTTCCCCCTGGTAGTAGACGACCTGGGGCCTTTTTTGCCCTCCCCCAAAAGCAAATCCCCGCAATTGCAATTCCTGTTGGCCCTTCCCCTGCTTGGCAAAAACAAAATAAGGGGAGGAATAATCATGGCTGGTTACTCTCCCAGCCTTATCCCGCAACAGGGCTGTATTTTGTTGCTGCTGGGCAATTATATCGGCAATGTAATCGGAAATGCGCAGCTATTTCACATGGTGGAACACGCCAAGAAAGAATGGGAGGAAACCTTTGATTCAATTAGTGACCTGGTAGCCATTATAGATCGGGATTGTCGCATTATACGGGCTAACAAGGCCTTAGCCCGTAAACTCAAGAAACACCCCCGCCAGATTGTGGGTGAGAAATGCTACGAACTCCTGCATTGCCAGGATGAACCAGTTGCCGACTGCCCCCATATGAAAACCCTCCAGAGCAAACAACCCGCAAGTGGAGAAATAGCATATTTTTCCAATAGGATTATTCATCAAGTAACCACCTCCCCTATTTTTGGCAAGCAGGGGGAAGTGGTTGCCACCGCCCACATCGCCCACGATATTAGCGAGCACAAGAAGCTGGAAGAGCAGGTGCTACAGATGCAGAAAATGGACTCTCTCGGTGCTTTGGCCGGAGGCATTGCCCATGATTTTAACAACCTGCTGGAGGGGGTGTTGGGCTATGCTTCTTACCTCACCAAGAACATAGCAAGGGATAATCCCATTTACGAGGACCTGAAGGTGATTGAGGACAGTGCCGAGCAAGCAGGCAATTTAAGCAAGCAATTACTTACCTTTGCCCGCAAAGGCGACCGCCAATCCCAGCCGGTTGACCTCAATCAGGTGGTGGAAACCGTGCTGAAACTGCTTTCGCGAACGCTGGATAAAAATATTGCCATTCATCAGTCTTGTACCGAAGAGGAGGCAATCATTGAAGGGGATGCCGGGCAACTGGAACAGACCCTTTTAAATCTCTGTCTAAATGCCCGTGATGCCATGCCGAATGGGGGTAAGCTTAGCATTGAAACCCAAGTAGTTTACCTGGACAGATATTTCGCCCGTTATCATCTGGGAATTCAGCCGGGGCACTTTACTCTCCTTGCCGTCACTGATACCGGCGTCGGGATGAGCAAGGCCACCAAGGGGAAAATCTTTGAGCCTTTCTTCAGCACCAAACAGGCAGACAAGGGAAGCGGTCTGGGGTTGGCTATGGTTTATGGGATTATTAAAAACCATAAGGGATATATCAATGTATATAGCGAAAAGGGCAAGGGGAGCGTTTTTAAAGTATATCTTCCTCTCTCCGATCAAAAAGCTGTTGTAGTGCCCCGCGAAGCCGTCAAAATTGACTCGCTAAGAGGGAATGAAACCATTTTGGTCGTAGATGATGAAGACAGCATCCGCAAACTGCTCAACAAGCTGCTGAGCCAAAACGGCTACAAGGTTCTCTTGGCCGAAGACGGGCAGCAGGCAGTGGATATCTTCCAGGAGCACAAAGAGGAGATTGACCTGGTTATCCTGGATATGATTACCCCCAGGATGAACGGCAGGGAAGTCTATAACTTATTGAAGGGTTTTCGCGCTGATGTGCGGGTTATTCTATGCAGCGGCTACAGCCCGGACAGCCAAATCCAGGAGTTGCTTGATACCGCCCAGGGCTTCGTCCAAAAACCCTATCGGGTTGACGAACTGCTATCCAAGGTAAGGGAGGCTTTGGGGTAAGGTTAATTCTCTTGAAGAAGATAGACATTCTTCAGGGAGGTAAAATCACCCGCCGGATAGAGAACAAAGTCCTGCACCCGCCGCCGCATTACCACTACGTTCATGGTGTGCCAAAGGCTGACGTATGGCAAATCCTCGGCTATAATCTGCTGCACCTGGTGATAAATTTGAAGCCGTTTGGCCTCATCCAGGGTTTGGCGCCCCTGTTCCAGAAGTGCGTCAAGCCGGGGATTGAGATAATGGCCGCGGTTGGCTCCCTGAGGCGGAATGTTTTGCGAATGAAAGATATAATAATAAATGTCAGGGTCGGTCACTCCCACCCATTTCAGGCTGTAAAGCTGGAAATTGCCGGCGCTGATGTCGGCAAAAAAACTGCCCCACTCATAGCTTTTAATATCCACCCCAATCCCCACCCCTTTTAGCTCCTCCTGCAAAACCTCGGCAATGCGGCGGCTCAACTCATTCTGTGAAGTTTTATAAGTTAGATTGAAGCGAACCTGCGGGCCGTCCCCATCCGGGTCAGGGAAGCCAGCCTCGTCCAACAGCTTTTTTGCCTGGACGGAATTGTAGGGATAATCAGGTAAGTCTGGGTCATAAGCCCAGTTGCCCGGCGCCAACAAGCTTTTGGCCGGGGCAGCCAACCCCCCCAGGATATGTTCTATAATGGCGGAGCGGTTGATACTCAGGGCAATCGCCCGGCGCACCAGCTTTTGGCCCAAAATCTTATCCCGCAGGTTAAAGCCCAGGTAGGCATAAGTGGTGCCCGGCCGCTTCTCCAGCCTCAGCCCGGGTTCGGCTTCTAGTTGGGGCAGCATATCCGGGGGGACGGCGTTCTGCACCAGGTCTAAATCCCCCTTTTTCAAGGCCAGCAGCCGGGTGATGTCCTCGGGAAGAATCCGATAAACCAGGCGTTTCAGATGCGGCGGCCCCTCAAAGTAATCCTCATGGCGCTCAAAAACCAGTTCCTCATCAGGCTTCCAGCTCAGCAGCCTGAAAGGGCCGCTGCCCACCGGACGGCGGGAAAAATCGGGCTGCTCAGCCAGATGCCTGGGCACAATCCCCATGGTCATATTAAGCAGAAAGGGGGCAAAGGGGTTTTTGAGGACAAACTTAATCGTATAGTCGTCAACAACCACGATTTGCTTGATTTGCTCGTAACTGCTGCGGCGGGGAGATTTGAAATTCTTATCCAGGATACTGTTAAAAGTGTATTCTACATCGCGGGCGGTCAGTTCACTCCCGTCCTGAAACTTGACCCCCCGGCGCAGGTAAAAAACATAGGTAGTATCCTCTAATACCTCCCATTTCTCTGCCAACTCCGGCAGCAGCTTGGAATGGACATCTCCCTGTTCGGAGCCAGGGACAGGCTTGCGCAGCAAAGAATTGAAAACAACCTGGGTAACCCTGGCCGAAGCAACGTCCGTGGCCAAGCGAGGGTCCAGGTTGGTGGGATTACTCTCCAAGCCCACCCTCAACCCCTGCCCAGGCGCAGGGGCGGAAGGCTGACAGCCGGCCAAAGCAACGCTTACCGCCCAGCAAATGAGCAAAAATTTGCCTTGTTTTATCAACATGAAAGCATCTTAGCACCGGCCTGAGGGTGTGTCAACCAATTGGGACTCGAAGTGTTAGGAACAAC
>QIFF01000205.1 GCA_003230635.1 bacterium
TAACCGCAGGCATATGTTTGATATTCCGAGGATTAAATTTTGAGCATAACGCAGATATTGGGCGAAAAGGCCATTTTTCAAGGTGCCCTTATGCTTGGACAGCGCCCTGGGCGGGGTGTTTAAACTCTTCTTTTCTAATGCTGTACTCCTTCATTTTTTCATAAAGGGTCTTGTTATCAATACCGGCCCGTTTGGCTACCAGATTGATGCTTCCCCGGCACTGCTTAAGCAGCTCTTTTAAGTACTTTTTTTCCACCTGAGCGGTAATATCGCGCTTGACCTGTTTTAAGGGGCAGCTAATATCTATTTTGCCGAAGCTGTAAATGTCTTTATTGCGCCGCTCGCCGGGAATATCAATTTTTACAATGTCCTTCCCCGTGGCCATAATCACCGCCCGCTCTATCAGGTTTTCCATCTCGCGGATATTGCCCGGCCAGTGGTAACGAAGCATGCTATTGATTGCATCCTGGGAAATGGTGCGCACCTCTTTTCTCAATTTCTCCCGGTATTTTTCCAGGAAATGACTGATTAAGAGCAGCAGGTCATCCATCCGCTCCCGCAGGGGCGGCAAATGGAGGGGAATAATATTGAGGCGGTAGAAAAGGTCTTCACGGAAAGTACCCTCATCCACCATGGCATGCAGGTTTTTGTTGCTGGCGGCGATAATCCGCACATCAATATCAATTGTGCGCTCACCGCCAATCCGTTCAATGGTGCGCTCCTGAATCACGCGCAGCAGCTTTTGCTGCACATGGAGGGGAATATCCCCAATTTCGTCCAGGAAGATAGTCCCCTTATCGGCTTGCTCAAACTTGCCGATGCGCCGCCGCAGGGCGCCGGTAAAGGCCCCTTTTTCATAGCCGAACAGCTCGGATTCAAGCAGGGTTTCCGGAATTGCCCCGCAATCAACGGTTATAAAGGAATACTGGGAGCGGTTACTGTTAAAATGAATGGTACGGGCCAACAAGCCCTTGCCGGTACCCGTTTCCCCGCTAATTAGGATGGTGGAATCAATATCCTTGAGGCTGTCAATGAGGCGGTAAATATCCTGCAGCGCCGAGTTCTTGCCGATAATCTTGTCAAAGTGGTATTTTTCTGTTACCACCGTATTCAAACTCTGGGCAATATCCTTTAACTTTTTGCCCTTTTGTTCCAGGCCGCGTTTTTCCAGGCAGCGGTTGGCCACAATTTCTACATGCTCAATATCAAGGGGCTTGAGCACGAAATCAAAGGCCCCGGCTTTTACCGCCGCAACCGCAGCATCCACCGAGTGGTGATCGGTTACCACAATTACGGGGGTGCTTGGCCGCTCGTTTTTAATCCGTTCTATCACTTCCAGGGCGGAGGAACCGGGACAGACCAAATCCGTAAAGACCATTTCATAGTCATTGTGCTTGGCCATCAGCAGCCCTTCTTTGTCTTTGGCTACTGCATCCACCCTATAACCCCACTTGCCCATAGTTTTAGCCAGCAAGTCCCGGGTATTCTTGTCGTTATCAATTACCAATACGGAAATCGGCATTTTCTTTCCCCCGTGCTTCAATTGACGAATGACGATTGAGTATTTAAAAAATTTTTCAATCTTCAATCGTCAATATTTCTTATTCTAACCCTTTTTTAGAATAAAATCAAGCCCTGATCTTTGGGAAAGGGGAGGAAAAAGGGAAAATCTTCCCTGAATTGGCATAAATTTTTGACAAAACATCCGCAGGACTGCCCGTAGAGCGCAGTTCCCAGGCCAAACAGCCCTGGTAATCCACACCCTGTAACACATCTTGTACTTTCTGCCAATCAATGCTTCCCTCAAAGGGTATTTGGTGTGAATCCTCTTGGCCATTATTGTCCGAGGCATGGATGTGGATAAGTTTGGCGGCAGCCTTTTTTACCAGTGCGGGCAGGTCTTCAACCAGATTGGCGTGCCCCAGATCCAGACACATTCCCAAATTCGGGGCGGCAATTTCTTCTACTAAGCGGGAAACCCCCTGGGGGCTGCCTAATTCAGAATTTATATTCTCCAAGGCAATCCTGATTCCTTGGGGGGCGCAATCTTCCAGCAAAATCTGAATGCTTTTTTTGACGTTTTCCTGCAGGCTGCGCTCGGCCCTGTCCGCAAGCCCCCCCGGATGCACTACCAGCAGAGAGCAATTCAGGATAGGCAAGGCCTTCAGCAGGGCTAGAATTTCCGCTTGCGCCGCCTCCCTGGCGGCCGGATTTGGCCCGGAAATAGACAGCCACTGCCCGGCCCGGGCCTGCTCAAGATGGGCGTAAAAAGGGGCGTGCACCGCTGCCACCTGCATCCCGAGCCTTTTAATCCGCCTGGCCAGGGCAGCCACATAGCCTGCCCGATAATAGTCAAAGTGGGGGCGCATCCCCCAAATTTCCAGGCAGGAAAACCCGTTAGACTTAATCAGCCGCAACAAGTCCTCATCCAGGGGTTGCTCTAAAAAAAGATGAGTGGAAAGCGCAATCTGCAAGGAGGTTCCCTCTCTAGCATGGCGTCAAGTGGTAATGCCTGACAGCACCTCGTAAAAATTGCTTAAACCATCGGCCAATCGGGCAAAATCACTGGCCCCCAGTGCTTCAGCCCGCAAGCCGGGGTCAATCCCAGCCTGCTGCATGGCCTGAAGCAATTTTTCTTTCTCCCAGGGCAGGCCGTTTTGCAGGGCGTTCACAAGGGTCTTGCGCCGCTGGCTAAAGGCGGCCTTAATCACCTGCCAGTATAAATCCTCATCCTGAACCGTAACGGGGGGTGTCTCCCAGGGGGTAAAGTGCAGAACCAGCGAGTCCACTTTGGGCTGGGGATAAAAGGCCTGCGCCGGGGCACGGCAGACGGTTGTAATCCGATAATAAAACTGCACCAAAATAGAGAAAAAACCATAATCCTTTGTTTCCGGGTTGGCTGTAATTCGCCTTGCCACCTCAGCGGGCAGCATCAAGACCAGGGAAGAAAAAAAGCGCTGCAGGCTGACAAAGCGTTGTATCAGGGGGGTGGCGATGTAGTATGGTAAATTGGCAACCAGTTTAAAAATAGGGATAGCGCCCATTTTTTTGGAAAAAATGGGCGCTGTCCCTATTTTTACTATTTTTAAAAATAAGCCTTCGTAATCATATTTTAAGGCGTCTGCTTGAATTAGCACAAGGTTGGGGTAATCCGCCAGTTGTTGCTCTAAATAGGTAACCATTCGCTGGTCTATTTCCAAGGCTACCACCTGTTTGGCCGCTTTAAGCAACTCCCGGGTAAGACAGCCGTCTCCGGCGCCGATTTCCAGCACACAGTCCTCAGGCCCCAATTGAGCAGCCGTTAAGATGCGCTGTATAATCCGCTTGTCCCTTAAAAAATTCTGCCCCAGAGATTTTTTAGGGGCCGGGGGACAGGCTGCCGGCGCGCTCATCGGAATCCTTGCGGGAAAAGGGATTTAAATTTCAGGAAAGGGGGAAAGTCATCCTTGGATTTTTTCTGGGCCGGCGTAGGCCATTTCCGCCTGCCGTAAATATCTGTAGCAAGCTCTATGGCATCCTCGGAAATGCCTCTGCGCGGGACAAAGCGGGGGGAAAGCCAAACCCAGAGAATACCCTCCTTAGTACCGAATATTTCTTTGTCCAGCTTGATATGCACCAGATAATCCCGGGCTGAATCCGTTTCCTCCAACAGCTTATGCCGATTTTGTTCTCCCTGCCTTA